>JBCDMA010000022.1:0-21331 GCA_038744645.1 Pseudomonadota bacterium
CGGAGGCGGTGTTCGCGTATTCGTCCAACACGATAGGTGCTTCGTCGTTCGTCGCATCTCGTCCCAACAGACGTTTGCTGATCAACACATTCATATTGAGATTGGCCTGATGTAGCCACCAGCGCCGTAAATCTTGAGGGGTAAGTGCGTGGTTAGCCAAGTGCTCTTTAATGTGTTGTGCAGCAAGCGGACATACTTCTTTGAACACGCGACGGCCTTCTTGATGAAATAGCTTATCTGCTGCATAGGGCGCCTCATCCGTTGCATAATTCATATAGCCAAAATTCGAACGGATCGTATTTGAATACTGGGTCAGCGCTTTTGTTGACAGGATGTCATAAGCGTTGTGGCTAGATGCCGTGCTTTCCCGTTCAATAACCGTCGCAGTAGCAACATCACCAAAGATGAAATGGCTGTCTCTGTCTCTATAATTTAATTGCGGTGATACTAATTCGGGATTTATTACCAATACTGCACCAGCGCTACCCGCCTTGACCATTTCAAACGCGCGATGCATACCAAAGGTCGCTGCGGAGCAGGCAACTAGCATATCAAATCCAAAACCATTGATACCTAGGGCATGCTGCACTTCAATGGCGATGGCGGGATAAGCTCGTTGCGTGTAGGCACAAGATACAATCACTGCATCAATATCACTGGGTGCCTTCTGCGCATCTTCAAGCGCTGCCTTTGCAGCTTTTACCGCAATTTCACCTTGATGTGACAGTTCATCGTCATCACGTACCGGTATGTTTGGTCGCATACGGGTGATATCCAAAATGCCATCTTTGCAATAGACATATCGACGTTTGATACCAGATGCCTTTTCAACAAATGAAACAGAGGAAAGTTGTTTGGGTGGCCGCTCGCCTGCTTCTATTTCCGTCGCATAGCGCTCGTTGTGCCATTCGGCATAAGCGTTATACGAGTCTACAAGCTCTTGATTGCTAATACTGTAATCAGGTGTCCACAAACCCGATCCGCTCAAAACGAAGTTATCGGACATAGTTTTCTCATCAATACTATTATCGTTTTTATAAGACAAAATAGTAGTTGTGAAAAAACAAGAGATCAACTTGACCTCAAGTTAATGCTCAATCGACCAGAACAGGTACCGGCATCAAGTTAGAGAGTATTTTTCCGATGTTTCTGAACAGTTGGACGCGCGTTGTGCCGGTACGCCATACCAATCCAATTTCGCGGTGCGCATTGTTTTCAGACGGCATCGCTTCAACCTCACTGCCATTTAGTATGCCTTTTTTAAGCGCTAAACTGGGCAGAAAACTATAGCCGAGCTCACTGTTTACGAGTGAAACCAGTGTGTGTAAAGAACTCGCACTGAGAGAACTGACTTGTGACTTATGTGCCAAGCCACAGGCGCTGACAGCGTGATCAGTCATGCAATGCTCTTTTTGCAGCAGAAAAATACTCTCGTTCGGTAGTTCATCAATTTTGACGTTGTTGGAAAACTCCGAGAGCTTCGTCTTATGCCCTATAAGGTGAAAGGGATCTCTGCCAATAGTAAGTTGTCGACACCCAGACGTTTTCATGGGTAACGCAAGCACCAAGAGATCCAATTCGCCATCGGCAAGCCTGTCTAATAAGCTGTCCGTAGTATCTTCTGTGAGCTGCAATGTTATCCGTGGTAGCATGGCATTGATATCATGGATCATCGACTCAAAGATAAAAGGGGCAATGGTTGGGATGGCGCCCATCCGCAGAACGCCGTTTTGCCAGTCTCCCAACGAGGTGGCAAACTCAATCCAGTCATTTGTATGGCTCAGCAAGATTTTACTTCGCTCTACCATGGCTTCGCCAAAATCAGTAAAGACAAAGGTTTTGTGTTCGCGTTCCAATAACTGTTGACCAAAGCCGTCTTCTAGGTTTTGAATCGCCGTGCTCAGTGTCGATTGACTTACATTGCACTTTTGCGCTGCTTTTAGAAAATGCTGTTCTTTGTGTAATACAGTTAAATAATAAAGGTGTTTTAAATTGGGAAATCGTGTCACTCAGTTATCCAGTTGTACTGATGTTGTTCGAGGTGAATTAAGCGCCAAACGCGAAAGTTAAAATATAAAATACAATAATAGACAAAATCGCACCAGCCGGAAGTGTGATTATCCAAGATGTGACAATGGTTCTGATAGTCTTTCCGTCAACTGCGGAAACACCTTGTGCAATACCAACACCGAGTACCGCGCCGACTAGCGTTTGCGTGGTAGAGATTGGCAACCCGGTTCCAGATGCGACTAACACGGTTGTAGCTGCGGCTAGCTCCGCGGCAAACCCCCTCGATGGTGTTAGATGCGTAATTTTGCTACCAATAGTTGCCATTACTCTGTGGCCAAACATCGCCAAACCTAAGACAATACCAAAACCACCCAGTGGCAAGATCCACCACGCCAACGGTGCATTGTCTAGAATTTCACCATTATTTGATACCACACTCACCACGGCAGCCAGCGGTCCTATGGCATTCGCGACGTCATTTGAGCCATGGGCAAACGCCATACAACAGGCGGTAAGTACCATCAATACAGCAAACACCTTCTCAATGCGAATGTGCTGTTGCTGAGGCGTCATGCGATCGATTTCGCTGTCTGAGGGCAAATGTCCTTTATTGAGCCGCCTAATGATTAGCGCGCCGACGACAGCAACGGTGATGCCAATCGCTATTGCAAGCAAATACCCTTGCGTCGTTGGAAGGCCTAAGCCAACGTGCTTCAATCCTTTTTTAATTGTCACCAGCGACATAATAAAACCCGCGAGCCCCATATAAATAGGCACGTATTTATTGGCGTAATGCAGCGGATGATCGCGATCAAAGATAAGTTTTTTGGCACTGATAAAGATACCAATTGCAATGATACCTGAGATGGCGGGCGTGACAATCCAGCTTCCTACAATACCAATAATCTTGTCCCACTCAACCGCATCTGCACTAACCCCAACCGCGGTAAAGCCCACAATTGCGCCAATAATGGAATGTGTTGTGCTAACTGGCCAGCCTTTGTAAGACGCAATCACAAGCCAGATACCTGCGGCTAACAAAGATGAAATCATGCCAATAACAAGCAGCTCGGGGACATCGATAAAATAATCGCTATCAACGATGCCTTTGCGTATGGTTGATGTAACTTCCCCGCCTGCCAAATAAGCGCCAGCAAATTCAAACACCATGGCGATGAGAATGGCTTGTTTTAATGTAATGGCTTTTGAGCCGACAGACGTGCCCATTGCATTGGCAACATCATTTGCACCAATACCCCACGCCATGATCAAGCCAAAGCTGGCCGCCAGTATTATCAAAAGCAGGCTGTAACTAGAGAGGATATCCATTAAATTAAGCGATACTCATGGACATAAATTAGTTTAAACGGGGACCGTAGGATGGCGGAAGCATAATAGTTTATCTGCATAACACAATTACACTTAAGTATTGATACGCAATGCACCTGGACATCCGGCTTATTAAATTCGGCATACATCAATTTACTCTTATTTTATTTTTATAAGAATGGGCGTGCTTATCTCATGGGATCTGTATACAAAATATGCGGTGAACGAACAAGTTATCCATTTTTCAGCAGTCGTTTGAGGTTTTTCTTTGTTGAAATCTTTTTCCTGTTTTTACCGCTGTTCAAGAAAAAAACATATTCACAAATACTTTTACATCGATCTCCAATGCGTTCAAACGAGCGAACGGACCAAAGCACATCCATCCACATATAAATATCTTCGGGATGTGATTTAATTTCTTCTGCCGTTTGCTCAAGCAGTTTCTTATATACCCGATCAATATCTGCATCTTGTTTATGCGCGATAACGGCGGCTTTTTCATCTTGTCGTGCAAATGCATCAAGTGTTCCACGCATAAGGTTGACGATGCGATTGCCAATATCAAGTAATCCGGCAAGCAAAAATTCGGAGTTAGGCATGCCATTTGACTGGATCAGTCGATTGATACGCACTATTTCATCCCCTATTCTCTCCAAATCAGTGGCTACTTTTACTACGGTCATTACCAACCTCAAGTCACTGGCAGCAGGATTGCGCGTTGCGATTATGCGCATGCACTCTTGCTCTACCTGATGCTCCATCGCGTCAATTTTTGCATCGTTTAAACTCACCCTTTCAGCGAGATTTGGAATTTTTTCCTCGATGGCAATAAGCGTGTTCACCATTTGTTGTTCTAACAATCCGCCCATGGTCAGCACTGAGTGTTTTAGCGCCTCAAGTTCTTGATTGTATTTAGCAGAAATGTGCGTATTGAGCTGAAATGGCCGTTTCATTGTTCCATCCTAACCATATCTACCTGTTATATAGTCTTCGGTTTGCTGCTTTGCCGGTAACGTAAATAAAGAATCACTGTCGGCAAATTCAATCAATTCGCCTTGATGCAAAAATGCGGCGTAATCCGATACCCTTGCCGCTTGCTGCATGTTGTGGGTGACAATAACAATTGTGCAGTTCTTTTTTAATTGATTTATCAGCTCTTCAATGTGCAAGGTCGTTAATGGATCAAGCGCCGATGTTGGCTCGTCCAGTAACAGGATTTGTGGCGACAACGCCAAGGCTCTTGCGATCATAAGCCGCTGTTGTTGACCGCCTGACAATGTCAACGCTGAATCAAAAAGACGGTCTCTCACTTCGCTCCACAGCGCAGCTTGTTCCAATGCATTTTCGACAGCATCGTCGAGCACGCGTCTAGACGTTTCACCCTTAATTTTTAATCCAAAACACACGTTTTCATAAATACTCATCGGAAAGGGGTTGGGACGCTGAAACACCATCCCGACGCGCGAACGCAAGGCTGCCAGGTTTTCTCTTTTGTTATAAATATTTCGCTCATTAATCCACACTTCACCTGTTGTCTTATGCCGTCGATTTAATTCATTCATGCGATTAAAACTGGACAACAGCGTGGTTTTGCCGCAACCACTTTGGCCAATCAATGCCGTGATTTTGTGCTTCGGAATGCGAATGTTGATCTCATTTAGGACGCGTTTGTCATTTAATTCTACGCTCAAATCACGGACATCAATGCCGGTTTGGCTTAATGACAATTCATCGACTGCAATGACTTCTCTTTCAAATAGTTTTAACACTACAATAAACTCCTTTCGTATCGCTCGCGCAATTTACTCCTAAATACAATCGCAGTAATGTTAAGTGCAAACACAATAAAAATCAGTAACATGCATGATGCAAACATGATAGACGCGCTATTTGCATCTATCTGGCTATGAAAAGCGCCATCGTAAATAAATACACCCAAATGCATAAATTGTCTCTCAAGATGCAAGAAAGGGAAGGTAGTATCCACGGGTAAACTTGGTGCAAACTTCACCGCACCCACCAGAATGAGCGGAGCGACTTCGCCAGCCGCGCGGGCTACCGCCAGAATTAACCCCGTCAGGATCCCGGGACTTGCCATAGGCAGCACAACTCTGAAAATGGTTTCTAACTTTGTTGCACCAAGCGCGTAGCTGCCCTGTCGTTGTCCCTTTGGCACGCGCGATAGCCCTTCTTCGGTTGCTACGATCACCACGGGTAGCGTCAAGAGTCCCATCGTCAGACTTGCCCACAATAGGCCGGGCGCACCGAATGTGGGTGATGGCAGTTTTTCTGCGTAAATCAACTGGTCGATCGAACCGCCAAGCGTATATACAAAAAAACCCAATCCAAACACTCCGTAAACCACGGACGGCACTGCCGCCATGTTGCTCACACCAATGCGGATAAGCATTGTTGTTTTGTTCTCAGGTGCATATTCATAAAGATATATCGCTGCAATCACGCCAATTGGAGACACAACAACCGCCATCAGGATCACCATCAATACAGTACCAAAAATTGCAGGAAACACGCCCCCGCTTGTCGCTGCTTGTTTAGGCGGCTCCAGTAAGAAATTGCTTATCCGCTCAAAAAAAACGGCAATCTTATCAATGAACGTCAGATCATTTGGAAAATGAAGTTTATCTAACTCATCTAGTGCAATGCGAATTGGCTGACTGTCTGCACCAACCATAACGAGCGCAAATGTCGACAAGCGTCGATTAACTTCTGTCACATATGCCTGCCAGCGCGCAAAGTCAGCTTTAAGCGACCGATAAAGTTCCACATCTCTATCAACCTTTCTTTCATTCAATATCGCTATTGCCCGGTGTATAGGCATCAGTTGATTCTCCTGCACATCATGCAGCTGAGATTGCAACAGGTTGACCGTCAATAGGAGGTTATCCAATGATTCAATCGGTAGTTTTTCTTCCGTATCCGACGTCAATCGATCGAAAGTGCCATATAAACGTTCGCCACGATCGGTAGTTGCTTCAATCACATTTTCGATCGTGGTGACTTGTGCAGTTGGTTTGCCTGCAGGATTATCGCTGTATTGTTGAACAAGTCGCACGTTGATATCGGCTAATAAGGTCTCTTTATCTGTGGTCTCTTGTTGAAAATAGCGTTGTTCGTCTCGATCAGGATATGTAATGGTCACTAGGTGCACATTGGAAGGTATAAAGTAGCGAATACCTTGTAGCCCAATAAAAGTAACTAATCCTAAAAATGCGGAAATAATTAATGTTATACAAAGCAGGCTAGTAACTTCGGTAACCGATTGTTTTAAATTAAACCAGCTAGTGTTCATTGCTTGCACTATAGGTAAGCCTGCTCTTTAAAAGCGCAGCCAAACTGTTGACACAGAATGTAAAAAAGAAAAGTAGCGACGCAGTAAAGAACAAGATGTGAAAGTGCATGCTGCCAGCATTGGATTCCTGCAACTCGATCGCCAGATTCGATGTCAGTGAACGCAATCCATCCAGAAGCTCCCAACTCGGCATCGGCGTGTTTCCTGTTACCATCAACACAATCATGGTCTCACCAAATGCGCGACCAAACCCGAGCATGACCGCCGATAAAATGCCAGGTAATGCCACGACCAATACGACTCGAAATAGCGTTTGTACCTCATTAGCACCCAGAGAGAATGAAGCGAGGATCGCCCCTTTTGGTACCTCGTTGATAGCATCATCAATCAGTGAATAGATACTGGGAGTAATTGCAATGCCCAGAGCAATCGCTACTACAATGGCACTTTTACTCAGAGACGTTGTGGCCAACAAATCGATTGCCCATGTCGCATTTGAATTGACGAATACCTGTTGCAAGTAGATCCCAAGATTAAAGACGAGAAAAAGTAGGATGAGCAGTAAGGTAATACCCGCGAACAAAACACGGCGAGGCGACCGAAAGTTAAACTGTCTTGATGACCAAAAGCCATGCGTGAGCACCCCTGCTAACATAAAAAACGGCAGTGAGATAACTGACAATAGAATCGCAATCAAATGCTTATCCGCCATGGGTGCCAACCATATCGCCGCGACAAACCCAATCACCACCGACGGCATAGCTTCAACCATCTCAATCCCTGGCTTTAACCACGCCCGCGTTTTTTCTGATGCGAAATAGGCTGTAAACACCGCTGAGCCTGCGGCAAGCGGCACTGCAACAACGAGTGCAAGTAGCGATGCCTTAATGCTGCCGATGATTAATGGAACAACGTTATATTTAGCTTGGTCATAAGCAGTTACTTTGCTTGTTTGCCAGATGAATCCCTTCTCTTCGTATCCAACATAATGCACTGGGCTGAACAAGCTTTGCCAGGTTGCAACACCGACAATATTGCTGATTTGGTATTGCACTATTCTGTCTTGGCCACTCATAATGAGAAAATCACCGACGCTTTGCAACGATTGGCCTCTAGCGTCAATAGTCTCTTTGTAAACGACTTCAAAGGTATTCGGATTGAGGATAAGCAACTCTGACGTATCTGTTAAAATAAAAATCGCGCCGGTTTGTCTATCAAAGTCTATCGAAGCGGGGATGCCGTTGATATCCTCTTGATGCGTTGCAATGGCGATGTATTTAAACTCACCAGCATCGTTAAACAGTCCATACACTGTGTAGCTGGTTTCATCAAAGACAATAAAACCTCTGGCACTTGGCAACCTAAACACGCTTTTATTCAAACTAGGGTTAAACGTTTGAATCGTAGTATTAGCGCTATCGACAATGCGCGTTGTCGATTGTGTTTGTAGAAGCGAATAATGCGTCACGGCCAATGGGAAAAAGTGTTTCAGTTGGCCCGCTTGTTTTACCGATGGCGCTTCGACTGAGTGAAGCGTTTTTTGTATGATAAACGATTCACCATTTTCTGTACTCAAGGCAATGTAGATGTGTTGGTCTAATACCTCAATGGACCACACAGCAGCATCATGTTGAGAGTGTTGACCAAATGATGTTCTACTTTTAACAGGTTCTGGTAAAAAAAATGACGCGAACAACTGCAGCCTGAAGGTCTGTTCACTGACCTGCAGTCTATAAAACTCTATTAAACCGTTGGTATCTATAGACGCGATCGCGAGTGCAGTATCGAGTTGTTTAACGGGCAACCATTGTTTGTCACAAGACAATCGAATTGCATCGGCGGTATCTCTATCATCACCCGCAAGGAGTGGAACATTCAATAATCGACAGTTCTTTATCCCCATTGCTGCAGGTTTTCCAGCCACAACAGTTGTGCCTATATATTGGTCAAATTGGTAGTCTTGATAGCTGTCGATGTAGTTGATTTTTGGCGAGTGAAACAGCGGAAATGAATTAGATAAAAGATGAATGATGAGTACGGTAAAGGTCACCAGGACAAGGAGGCCAAAAAACGTAAAAACTTTCGATGCAACGTTATTGAGAATGAATCTATATCGAGGATATTTGCCAGAGGCCATACTCATGCGCGCAATTATTTTAAAATAATTCATAAAGTTGCAATCTTTCTGCGATAATAACACACAGATTGATCAACATTACACGTTTAAAGGTGAAAAATGCAGTCTATGGTACTTACCGTCATTGGGAAAGACAAAGTAGGACTGATAAATGAAATCTCAGCATGCGTTGAGGAATGCGGCGGTAATTGGTTAAAGAGCAGTTTTTGCCATTTAGCAGGTCAATTTGCAGGTTTTGTTGAAGTAGAGTTGTCAGACGTGCACTGCAACAAGCTCATCACTCAGTGTCAACAACTGGAAGACTTGCAAATTACGCTGGTGCCTTCTGTGCCAAGCGAGGTCGAGTCACTAAAACCCATTCATTTGATTGTGACCGGTAACGATAGGAAAGGCATTGTCAGTCAAATTACGACAACACTCAAACGCTTTGATGTGAATATCCAAGAAATGTATACATCCCGCGAGAGCGCGCCGAATTGGGGAAACCTTATTTTCACAGCAAAAATCCTGGCGAGTTGCGCACCTGCGATAGAGGCTATCGATCTTAAAGACGCAATCGAACAGCTTGCGGACGATTTGATGGTTGAAACTGAGTCTCAGTCATAATGAGCAAGACATACTTTCCAAAGGAGTTGAGTTGGCTTGCGTTTAATCAACGTGTTTTACAAGAAGCTGCAGATACCAATACACCGGCCATAGAACGACTTCGTTTTCTGGGGATCTACAGCAACAATATGGACGAGTTTTATCGCGTCCGCGTGGCCGATGTAAAAAGACAAATTGCAATCTATGAGGACAGCGACCCTGAACAGGTCGAACAATACACCAAACTGTTATCCGAAATCCAAAGAAAGGTAAATGGACTATCAAAGCAGTTCGATTCTGTGCACCGAAGAGTTCAAGCCAACCTTAGACGCTACAATATCTTTATACTTGGGCGCGATAAATTATCAGAACAACAGTTAATTTGGGTGAAAGATTATTTTCGCAAAAATATTCTTATGCACGTTGCGCCAATACTGCTGGACAATAAGGTGCAGCTCTTACAACGCATCAACGACAGCTCAGTATATCTCGATGTCGCACTGCACAGAGAAAATAAAAAAACAAAATATGCCGTCATCGAATTGCCCACAAATACAGTCGGCCGCTTTATTGTACTGCCGCCAGAAAAAACCAAAGTAAAGAAAGAAATCGTACTGCTTGATGACATTATCAAGCTATGCGTATCTGAATTGTTCAAAGGATTTATAAAATTTGAGCGAACAGAAGCGTATTCGTTCAAAATTACCCGTGACGCTGAATACTCTATCAATGATGAAATTGATGAGAGCTACGTAGACAAAATGTCCGAAGGAATGAAACAACGACTGATTGCCGAGCCGGTGCGTATCATTCATGATGTAGACATGCCGCAAGATATGGTCAACGACCTTAGAAAACGCCTGAAAATCTCGTCGTCTGAAACCGTGCAATCTGCCGGGCACTATCGCAATTTTAAAGACTTTATTGGCTTTCCAAACCCTGGGCGTAGCTACCTTGAACACACTAAATTACGTAGTATTACGAGTCAGTCGTTCGCATCACATGACACGGTATTTGAGGCCATACAACACAAAGATATCCTGCTCTATTATCCATATCACAACTTTAATCACTTTACAGAGTTTGTTAGGCAGGCCGCGTTTGACCCGCAGGTACGACACATACGCTTGAACATTTATCGAGTGGCATCCAATTCGCGTATTATTTCCTCACTCGTTGACGCCGTTGATAATGGTAAAAAAGTCACCGTTGTTGTTGAGCTTCGCGCACGTTTTGACGAAGAAAACAACATTGCCTGGTCAAAGAGCATGACGGATGCAGGTATTAAAGTCGTCTTGGGTAACCCAAACGTGAAGATACACAGCAAGCTGTGCATTGTCACTCGGGAAGAGAAAGGTGTATATCGCCACTATGCCCATTTTGGCACAGGTAATTTCAATGAGAAAACCGCGAAAATCTACACCGATTTATCTCTCTTTACCTGCGATCCTGATCTGACGGAAGAAGGCATTGCCGTATTTGACATGATCCAAAATCCCTATAAGAAGGTCAGGTTTAATCACCTTCAAGTCTCACCTGTCAATGCGAGAAGTAAAATTCAATCGTTTATCAGGCAGGAAATCCAGCGCTGCACTGAAGGGCACTTTGCACAAATCACGTTAAAGATAAACAACCTCGTCGACAAAGAACTGATCGATGACCTTTACCGTGCGTCGCAGTCGGGCGTTAAGATCCGGGCGATTATTCGCGGTATGTGTAGTTTGATCCCTGGGGTCCCTGGGTTGAGTGAAAACATTCAAATAATCAGTATCGTTGATCGATATTTAGAGCACCCTAGAATTATGATTTTTGAAAATGGCGGCGATAAGAGATACTTTATTTCATCAGCCGATTGGATGACGCGAAATATGGACTATCGCATCGAAGTTGGATGCCCGGTACGCGATTCTGATTTGCGCAAAATCATAGATGATTTGATTGACCTGCAGTTTCAAGACACATTAAAAGCGCGTGTCATCGATCAACTTCAGTTAAATGAGTATGTTAAACGCGGAAATCGGAAAAAACTCCGTTCACAAATTGCCATCCATTCCTATTTGTCAAAAATAGAGAAACCTCATTGAATCAAGACACTGCAATTTACAAAGTCTTTAGCGACAATGACACCCAGCAATACGAGCATTTTGCAGCGCTTGATATTGGATCGAACAGTTTTCACCTCGTTGTTACGCGGATGGTTGAAGGGGCATTGCAAATTGTGCACAAGGTTAAGCACAAAGTAAGGCTTGCTGAAGGCTTGGATGCAAATAATCGTCTTTCAAAAGAGTATATCGACAAAGGTGTTGAGACGCTTTCAACGATGACGCCGGTGCTACAGGGTTTGCCTCACAGAAAAGTGCGCGTTGTAGCCACCTATACATTGCGAAGGGCGAGAAATGCGCGCGAGTTCCTGCGTGCCGCGAGAAGTGTCTTTCCCTATCCAATTGAAGTTATTTCGGGGGCAGAAGAAGCGCGTCTTATCTATGTTGGGATCTTCAACGGCATCAGTCATACCAGGGAACGCTTAATCTTTGACATTGGCGGTGGCTCAACCGAGTTTGCCGTTGGGCGCGATGCTGATCCAGCAGTGTGCAAGAGCGTTAATATGGGCTGTGTAAGCTACCAAAAACGGTTTTTTGCAGACGGCAACATCAGTTACAAAGCATGCGAATCAGCAATTAATGAAGCAAGGCGGCAACTAGAGCTCGCGGGCCGCAGGATAAACGATGCGCATTGGCAACACGTGTACGCAAGTTCTGGCACAGCAAAGGCAATCGCTAAAGTCGTACATGCAACGGATGCTTCTGAACCCGTATCGCCCGTGTCAAAACACGAACTGCAATTATTGCTCACTCAGTGCGTCGAAAAAGGCAGTGCAGATGCCCTCGACTTTGTTGGCCTGACAGATGAGAGAAAACCAGTATTTGCTGCAGGCGTCTGTATCATGATGGCAGTTTTTCAATCCCTTTCGATAGACCAATTCACCTATTCTCCCTATGCACTGAGAGAAGGTGTATTGGCCGAATTGATGCCAGCTAAAGCCAACCAAAACGTGTGTTTACATACCGCGCAAAGCATGGTTAAACGCTACCACGTTGATACGCAATACGCGCATCAAGTACTGCAAAGCTGCATGCACATCTACAATGCGGTGAAGCAGGTTTGGCAAATTGAACAAGCGGACTTGCGCTTTGTTTTGGGTTGGGCAAGCTTGTTGCACGAAGTCGGACTGCATATCAATGCAAAAGGGCTTCAAAAACACTCTGCGTATATATTGCAACACACGGATATGCCTGGTTTCAATCAGGAGCAACAATTAGCGATTGCAACACTTGTTCGATTCCATCGAAAACGCATCCGGCGTGAAGAGTTTCCTGAATTTGTGAATTATGCTTTACCAGATATCGAAAAACTCATTGCGATATTGCGCCTTGCATTGGTATTAAATATTAACCGCAAAGCGTCCGCGGTCATTACCCATTTTGGCATTGAAAGCAATCAACAAATCACCGTTCATATCGATAAACAAGAATTTGCAACACACCCTTTGTTAGACGTCGATTTAGAGATTGAACAGGCTAATTTAAAGGCGCTTGATATCGAGTTGGAAATACGTTTTATTGACGCCTAGAAAAAGGTCGACAGCATTTGTCGACCTTTATCCATGTAGACTCTCTACCGCCTTTAATCTTAGGTTGCTGATGCTTTATAGATTGCGTCAATGGTTGCATCAAGCATGGTATTGAATTCATCTGAAGATTGCTGAGCGCTTAACCCTTCCGTTAATGCTCTTGAGAATGAAGCAATCATGCCTTTATTTTGAGCCAGTCTGGTATTTGCAACCTCACGGCTATAGCCCCCTGATAACGCAACAACTTTCACAACGTTTTTATGTTCGATACAAGGCGCATAAAAATTTGCTTGTTCTGGAATCGTCAATTTAAGCATTACCGGCAAATCAGACTCCAATGCATCTAGCTGAGCCATGATTTCGTCACGTAGCATTGCTTCAGCTTCAGCTTTGGTCGAGCTATTGATGTCGACTTCAGGCTCAATAATAGGCACTAGACCAGCAGCTAAAATCTGCTTGCCGATCGCGAATTGTTGCTCAACGACAGCTTTGATACCGTCTGCGTCAGCTGCTTTAATGACTGAACGCATTTTCGTCCCAAATACGTTTTGTGCTGAAGCTTTTGCCAGCAATGCATCCAAATCCGGGATAGGTTTCATCAGTTGCACACTGTTGGCTTCGTCAGCCAAACCTTTATCTACTTTGAGAAAAGGAACAACATTCTTTTCTTCCCATAAAAAAACAGCGCTGTTTTTCCCTTCAATTTCCCTGTCTAATGTGTTTTCAAACAATATAGCGCCAAGCACTCTTTCACCATTAAAGGCAGGGCTTGTTATGATCCGAGTACGCATCGCATGGACCATATCAAACATCTCTTCGTCGTTGCTGTATTCGGATTCTTCCACTCCGTACAGCTTTAACGCTTTAGGTGTGCTGCCGCCACTTTGATCAAGTGCAGCGATGAACCCTGTTTCGTTTTCAACCTTGGTTAACATAGCCTGTTGTTCTGCGGTTGTGCTTACTGACATTTTAAAAACTCCATAAATTTGTGATGAATTTCAATAAATTTGTTTACTTTGAATTTTTAAGCTCGAGTATTAACCTCGAATACATAACGCAACGATTGATACTCTAATAGCATCGACCCGTGTTCGACGAGACTACAATCAGTCTCTGTCCAATACCGCCACTGCCGGCAGTGTTTTACCTTCTAAAAACTCAAGGAATGCGCCGCCGCCTGTCGAAATATATGACAGTTTTTCAGCGATGCCGTATTTGTCTACTGCAGCTAATGTATCACCACCACCCGCAATTGAAAATGCATCGCTATCAGCAATAGCGTTTGACAATATCTCTGTTCCTTTTGCGAACTGGTCGAATTCAAACACGCCAACCGGCCCGTTCCAAACGATGGTGCCTGCACTGTTTAAAATATCTGCGAGCTGTTTCGCGGTTGCTGGCCCGACGTCAAATATCATATCATCATGAGCTACATCTTCGACCGCTTTCGTCGTTGCAGGCGTATTCTCATCAAATGCTTTTCCGACCACTACATCCACCGGCACAGGGATTTCACCGCCAGCGTCTTGCGCCTGTTGCATTAAGGTATTTGCCTGATCAATTAAGTCCGCTTCATACAAGGACTTACCTACTGTATTTCCTTTTGCCGCGATAAAAGTATTCGCAATTCCACCGCCAACAATCAATTGATCAACTTTCGATGAAAGCGTTTCTAATACAGTAAGCTTTGTACTGACTTTTGACCCGCCAACGATCGCAACCAGTGGTCTTGCCGGATTTTCTAGCGCTTTACCTAACGCATCAAGTTCTGCCGATAACAAAGGACCTGCACATGCTTGTGAAGAAAACTTAGCAACACCGTGCGTGCTTGCCTGCGCTCTATGAGCCGTTCCAAAGGCATCCATAACAAACACATCACACAAGGATGCATATTGTTTTGCCAAGGTTTCATTATCTTTTTTCTCGCCGCTGTTAAACCTTACATTTTCCAACAGAGTGACTTCGCCTACTTCTGCTTTAAGCGGTGCCTCTCCTAGATAGTCAGCAACAAAATTAACTTTAACGTCTAGGTTTTCAGATAAATAATTGGCAACCGGCTTTAGGGAAAACTTTTCTTCGTATTGACCTTCGGTTGGTCTGCCGAGATGCGACATTAAAATCACTGCTGCGCCCATCTCAAGGGCTTTGTTGATACTTGGGATCGATGCTTTCAAACGTGCATCTGATGTAATCTGACCATCGCTAATCGGTACGTTGAGATCTTGACGAATAAGCACTCGCTTGTTTGAAAGGTTGAGTTCGTGCATAGATTGAATTGGCATGGTGTTTCCCTGTATTGACAAATAAATAATTAAAAACGTAAAACTGATGAGTCACTGTCTAATAACCCAACTCGTGCATGTATATCGCTGTATCGAGCATGCGGTTGGCAAATCCCCATTCGTTGTCACTCCAAAGGAGTGTTTTGACGAGTCGTTTGTGACTCACTCGGGTTTGAGTGCCATCTACAATACAAGAATGTGGATCGTGATTGAAGTCAACAGAGACTAATGGCTGCTCTGTATAATCAATGATGTTTTTAGGGTAATCAGTTTTTGCGGCCAGTATGGCATGATTGACGTCATTTACATCAACGTCGCTAAATAGACTCACGGACAGGTCCATTGCAGTAACATTGATGGTAGGTACGCGCACTGCAATTGCTTCGAACTTATTGGCGAACTTGGGCAAAATCCTCTCAACGCCTCTTGCGAGTCGAGTGTCCACAGGAATAATGGATTGACTGGCAGCGCGCGTTCGCCTCAAGTCTTTATGATAAGCATCAATTACCTGCTGATCGTGCATGGACGCATGGATTGTCGTTATGGTACCGCTTTCAATGCCAAAAGCATCATCCAAAATTTTTATCACAGGTACGACACAGTTCGTTGTGCATGAACCGTTGGAAACAATGGTATCGTTTTTCGTTAAGCGATCGTGATTGACACCAAAAATAGTCGTTGCATCCATGTCAGACGCAGCAGGCTGAGAGAACAGCACCTTTTTTGCACCTTGTGCAAGGTGACGTTGCGCATCCTGGCGCTGCTCATAAACGCCAGAACATTCAAAAACAATATCGACGTCTTCTTGTCGCCATGGGATATCGTCAATCTTTGAAGCATGGGATAGGCGAATATCGTCATCGCCAACGCAAACACCGTGAGTGCTTTTTGTCGCTGGATATTGGAATCGTCCATGCGCCGTATCGTAATTTAAAAGATGGACAATGCCGTCTGGTTCAGCTATTTCGTTGATCATCACAACGCGCGCGTGCTGCGTATAGCCGCCTTCGTAGAGCGCTCGAACAACGTTTCTACCTATGCGGCCAAAACCATTGATGCCGATCTTTAACATTTACAAATACTTATAGTTCTTTTGCCGCCTCAACAACTGCATCAACCGTGATACCAAAGTGTTCAAACAGTGTTCCTCCGGGCGCCGATTCGCCAAACGAGTGCATGCCAACGACAGCACCATTGAGACCCACGTATTTGTACCAACTATCAGGTGCCATGGCTTCAACAGCAATGCGTTTAGTGACTGAAAGCGGTAAAACCTGTTCTATATAGGTCAATGATTGTCGGTCAAACACTTCTGTGCAAGGCATAGACACAACGCGTGTTGGGTAACCATCGGATGCCAATTTTTCAGCCGCAGCTACCGCTAACTGCACTTCAGAACCCGTCGCAATTAAGATGTACTCAGGCGCGCCTTGACTCTCAACGAGGACATATCCGCCGCGCTCAGCATCTCCCAATTGTTGACTGCTTCGCTCTTGTTGTGGCATGCCCTGGCGACTGAATATTAGTGACGTTGGTCCCTCTTTACGCTGTAATGCAGCTTTCCACGCAATCGCAGATTCAACTTGGTCACACGGGCGCCAGTTATCAAGATTTGGCGTTGCCCTTAAGGCAACCAGCTGTTCCACCGGTTGATGTGTTGGGCCATCTTCGCCCAACCCAATCGAATCGTGCGTGTAGACAAAAATAGAAGGTACCTTCATCAATGCAGCCATTCTCACTGCATTTCTAGCATATTCCATGAACATCAAAAACGTGGCGCCGTAGGTGACAAAACCGCCATAGAGACTGATACCGTTCATCATCGCTGACATGCCAAACTCACGCACACCGTAGTAAATGTAGTTGCCATCAGTTTCATCAGCGGTGATACCTTTAGAGCCAGACCAGATGGTAAGATTAGACCCGGCCAAATCGGCACTTCCTCCGAGGATTTCCGGTAGCATTGGACCATAGGCGTTAAGCGCATTTTGTGATGCCTTTCTCGTTGCTACATTCGCAGGGTTCGCTTGCAATGCGTGAATATACTTAGTTGCATCTTTTTCAAAGTTTTGCGGTAAATCTCCCGCTTTACGGCGCACAAATTCCTGCGCCAGCGTCGGGTGTTCGGTTTGATACATAGCAAAGAGATCTTGCCATGCTTGCTCAGCTGCTGCGCCTTGCTGTTTAGCGTCCCATCCTGCATAGACATCATCAGGAACTTCAAATGCTCCGTACTGCCATTCAAGAGCTTCTCGTGTCAGCACTATTTCATCATCACCTAAAGGTGCGCCGTGACAGGACTCAGTACCTTGTTTGTTAGGTGCGCCGTAGCCTATTGTTGTCTTACAGCAAATAAGTGTGGGCTGGGATGTGTTACTTTTTGCTTCTGCGATAGCATTTTCGATTTGTTGTGGATCGTGGCCATCGACATCACCGATTACCTGCCAGCCATAGGCTTCAAATCGTTTAGGCGTATCATCGCTAAACCAACCTTCTACTTCGCCATCAATTGAAATGCCATTGTCATCCCAAAATGCTATCAGTTTCCCTAAGCCTAGGGTTCCTGCAAGCGAACAGGTTTCATGTGAGATCCCTTCCATCAAACAACCGTCACCTAAAAAGACATAGGTGAAGTGGTCTACGATATTAAACTCGGGTTTGTTGAATTGAGCGGCAAGCACCTTTTCAGCCAAAGCCATTCCCACTGCATTACTGATGCCTTGACCAAGGGGGCCTGTTGTGGTCTCGATGCCTGGCGCATAACCATATTCGGGATGCCCCGGTGTTTTTGAATGTAGCTGACGAAAGTTTTTCAGCTCATTGATATCCAAATCATACCCGGTAAGGTGCAATAATGAATACAACAACATGGAGCCATGACCATTGGAGAGCACAAACCTATCTCTGTTGGGCCAATTGGGGTTGTTCGGATTATGTGAAAGATGATCACACCACAATACCTGTGCGATGTCTGCCATACCCATTGGCGCACCAGGGTGACCCGATTTAGCTCGTTGAACGGCGTCCATACTAAGTGCGCGTATCGCATTAGCTAGGTGACGTCGATTAGCCATAAATAACTCCTTGGTTTAGACGGTGTTGTTGCGTGCAATTGGCGCATTTCACATTATTTGATGAATACCATCAACACCTGAGAAATCACCAATTAAAATGGCGCTTGACGCCGCCCTTTTGTTTCGCCAAAAGCGCCCATTTTCAAAGACGCGTATTGTGAACGAGTGCTGCCACAGAAGCAATTATTTATTGACGAAGAAAGGTATTTCTAAAGGCTGATTAACGAGATGTTTGTTCAATTGCTGTCAGGCAGTCATTTTTCTCGCTTTTTAAGCGTCAGGAAAGCATAAAACGGAACAGTTTTTGTATTTCTGTACGATAATACATTGCAACGCGTTTTAAAATAGACATATAGACGTCTAGAAGTATATACTCTCAAACGATTAGATTTTTATTACCGTAAATTTGAACTTTATTCTGCAACGAAAATTTTTGGAAACTAAGAATGACGACAAAACTGTTTACCTCAGAATCGGTATCTGAAGGTCACCCTGACAAAATCGCCGATCAGATATCAGACGCAGTACTCGATGCAATTCTCACCGAAGATCCAACAGCAAGAGTCGCATGTGAAACCTTTGTAAAAACTGGCATGGTGCTAGTAGGCGGCGAAGTCAATACCACAGCATGGGTAGATATCGAAGAATTAACACGAAAGACAGTACAAGACATCGGCTATGTACACTCAGACATGGGGTTTGATGGAGAATCTTGTGCAGTATTAAATGCGATTGGCAAACAGTCTTCTGACATCAATCAAGGGGTTGATCGTCAATCACCAGAGGATCAAGGTGCAGGAGACCAAGGCTTAATGTTTGGCTTTGCTAGCAATGAAACCGATGTATTGATGCCTGCGCCTATCACCTTTTCACACCGCTTAGTTCAACGACAATCTGAAGTGCGTAAAAATGGGACTCTAGATTGGCTGCGACCCGATGCAAAAAGTCAGGTTACCTTTGTCTATGAGAACGGCAAGCCTGTCGGCATCGATGCCATTGTATTGTCGACGCAGCATTGTGACAGCGTTGATAACAATACGATTCTTGAAGGTGTCATGGAAGAAATCATCAAGCCCGTATTGCCCAGTGCATGGTTAACGAGCAACACAAAATATCATATTAATCCAACCGGTCGATTTGTCATTGGCGGACCGATGGGCGATTGCGGCTTAACCGGCAGAAAGATTATCGTAGACACTTACGGTGGAATGGCACGACACGGCGGGGGGGCGTTCTCAGGAAAAGATCCCTCAAAAGTTGACCGTTCAGCGGCATATGCCGGTCGATATGTTGCCAAGAACATCGTCGCGGCAGGCCTTGCAGATAAATGTGAGATCCAAGTGAGCTATGCAATTGGTGTTGCCGATCCGACTTCAATCAGCGTTGAGACCTTTGGTACTGGCAAAATTTCAGAAGAAACAATGGTTGAACTGGTTAAAAAACACTTTGATTTGCGCCCCTATGGGTTAATCAAAATGCTCGATCTGGAACGACCCATTTATCAATCAACTGCCGCGTATGGGCATTTTGGACGTGATGAGTTCCCATGGGAAGCCTTAGACAAGGTCGAGGCCTTAAAATCAGACGCAGGACTCTATTAATAATACCCCTGCATGAAATCCATATATAAAAAACGGCACCAATAGATGCCGTTTTTTGTCTACACGATTTTTAAGATTCAGGTTGCTTGTGCATATGAACATCCATTTGCGGATATGGAATGGCAATCCCTTCTTGGTCGAACCGCAGTTTCACAGCTTCGGTGAAATCGAACAACAACCCAAAGTAGTCAGGTGCATTAACCCAAGGCCTTACAATAAAATTGACACTGCTATCACCAAGTTCCGCAAGTGCGACTTGCGGTGCTGGCTCTTGTAATACGCGATCGTCTGCGTTGATCATTTCAGTGAGTATTTCTTTTACTTTCTTAATGTCGTCATCATAACCCACGCCAAATGTCATATCGACACGACGCGTGTCCATCGCAGAGAAATTCGTAATATTGCCGCCGTATATTGCGCCATTTGGGATGATGACTTTTTTATTGTCAACGGTATGCATCGTAGTGGTGAATATGCCAATGCTATCGACGACGCCAGAAGCACCACCCGCTTCAATAAAATTACCTGCTTTGAAAGGTTTGAACACTAAGAGCATCACGCCAGACGCAAAGTTTGATAGTGAACCCTGTAATGACAAACCTATTGCTAAACCGGCGGCACCCAAGATAGCGACTAACGAGGTTGTATCCACACCAAGTTGGGATAATGAAACGATGACGACGATTAAAGTAAGTACAGCACCTAAAATCGATTTTAGAAACTCAACTAACATGTCATCGTATTTCGACTTCGATAGTGCTTTGCCAACCAGTTTTACGACTTGTTTAACGACAAACCGACCTACGACAAATATGACAATGGCAATGACCAAATCAATGGCAAATGGCATAACGTAGTCAGTAAAAAAACTGCTCACATCATCAGTGGATAAGTTTGATACTGAATCAACCATTGATTCGGCGGACGTTGCGGCTGGTTCCGCATCGGCGGACTCTTGTTCCTGAAGTTTAAAGCTCAACATTGGATTTTCCTTTCAATTAAATATCGTTAGTTTTTATTTATTATTTCCCGAATTTAAACATAGACATACAGAGCATTTTTGCAAGCTCACGACAAGTTCCTCCATCACATCTGATTTATAAAAATATGACAAAAGAACAACATGACGCTGTAACGAAGAATTGCTAATGTACATGCAATACTACAATACAAGAGCAACATCATTGCGAATTCCCCGTATTTATATCGATAGACTACTCGAACCAGGACAGAGATTCGAGCTAACGAATCCGCTTTTTCACTACGTGGCAAACGTACTGCGACTCAAGGAAGGACAATCCCTTGTACTTTTCAATGGCGATGGATGTGACTACCCGAGTGAGCTTTGTGACCTTTCAAAAAAAAGCGCGGA
>JBCDMA010000023.1:0-21327 GCA_038744645.1 Pseudomonadota bacterium
AGGTGACAGCTTTATTGGTAGAGAGGACCAAGCCGAACTCGTTAGGCGAAACTTCCCGACAATGAAAGCGGTGGAAATGGAAGCGGCATCTATCGCACAGGTCTGTTTTATGATGTCGACGCCGAGCGTTGTTATTCGAAGTTTGTCTGATATCGCGGGCAAAGAATCACCCATCACATTTGAACAGTATTTAAAGGTTGCTGCTAAGAATTCAGCGAATTTGGTAATGCACCTGATCAAATCGATACAATCATAAACATTGGAATTTGCTTTTACCCTGCTTGATGCAAGCCAACCATTGCTTGTATGTTTTGTTATCATTATCATAGGGAAGCGCTGGCGTAGGCAAACACCACTGTTTTTTGTTTCGTTTTGGCAGTTGCTTTGCCGGCGCATATCGGAAAAGGTACTGCCCGACAATGTAAATAGTCAACAAGCTGTCATATCGGGTGCCCTTGCATTGTCTATATTATCGCTTCCGATAATAATCATTCTTTTCATACTTTATTATTTTGCACAATACAAATGGGCATTCGATGTTCTCATCCTTTTTGTTGCGGCAGACTTCGCATTTGTTGAGACGATCACATCGCAGTCCATGGTGGCCCTCAAAAATAACAAAAAACAACTTGCAAAGGACCAATTGCAGAAAATTGTCCTTCGAGAAACAAAGGCACTAAGTGAATTGGGCCTCATCAAAGCAAATGTCGAAACTTATGCACTGCGATATAGTTACCAAGTTGTTACCGTGCTGTTTTATTACTTATTATTTGGCAGTGTGTTTGCGCTATTTTACCGACTCTTATATGAAACGGCGTTGACCAATAATATCAAGTTAACAAGATATCGAAGATACTCACTCGTCAACTATACGATAGTGCGTCTTTTGGTTTATCTGCCCGTGCAGCTTCTCAATGCAACTCTACTTATACTGTACACAATCAAAGCACCAAAACGTGCAATCTCAGTGATGCGTAGCAAAGTGTTTTGGGCATTAGAAGGTTCAAGCACATTTACTACAATCGGACTAATTATTAATAGAAAAATTGGCGGTCCAATCATGCTCGATGGGGTCAAAAAGAGACGAATGCGGGTCGGTGGCAATAGTGAGCCGAAAATTGTAGATTTTTATCTTGTGAAACACGCGGTCCTATTTGCTAGTCTTTTATTTTTCGGACTGGTATTTGCGGCAAAGGCTGTATTGCAGTCCATCACCTTTTAACAGACCTCGGTCTAGTCTGGTTTCGCATAAGGTAAAATGCGCGTTCAAAAATTACATATGCAACAAGCATACATAGAGAGATCTCACATTCAAGAAACGAGAACAGCAAGTTTATGTTGCTCAATGCTCTTATGTACATTCCTAGTATGGGCCTTTGAAAGCAGCGCAGCACAAGAAATGCGCATCGTGACGTTATCCCCTCATTTGACAGAAATGGTTTATACCCTAGGTAAGGGCGATAGCCTAGTGGGCGTAAGTGAATATAGTGATTTTCCTGAAAGTGCTAGTGCACTGCCAAGGATTGCGAGTTATCAAGGCGCTAATATTTCCGAGATTATCCGCTTAAGACCCACTCATATTTTGATTTGGAAAGGCGGCAACAAAGCTTCGGATATTCTCAAGCTTTCTCGTTACAGCGAGACGAATGCTGCAGAAGTATATATATCGAATGTTGATGGTGTTGACAGCCTTTTAGATGAAATTTTATCGCTTGGCGAGTTTCTCGGTACCTCATCAATATCCCTATCCCTTGTCAAACAGTTACAAGAAAAGATAAGCGAACAGAAAAATGAAAACCTTCCCATGACAGATGTCTACTATTACATGGGCATTTCGCCACTGTATGGTCTAGGTAATGACCCATGGCTAAATTCACTTCTGAACATTTGCAACATACATAACAAAAATAAAAATGCGGCTGCAGCCTATATGGCGCTTGATAAAGCACACATACTTCGCAAACCTCCAGAAGCATTTATCACATCAGATGGCGTTTCATTAGAACAACATGAAGCGTTTTGGCAAGCGCATCGGGGGTTTCTCCACGCCCCGATCTTTACTGTTAACCCAGATGCCATGCATCGTTTTACGCCTAGAGCGATTTATGAAACAATCAAGCTTTGCGGAAAACTAAGGACGATTGAAAAGTGAAATACATATTAGCTGCGATTATTACGTTGTTTGTTTCATTCTGCGCGAATGCAGAAAAAGTGTATAAGGATATTAGTCAGCAAGAACTCTTAAAAGCCGGTAAAGGTGAATTCTTGATTGTGGATGTGCGTCGACCAGGTGAGTTTGAAGAAGGGCATGTACCCAACGCAATCAATATCCCGCTTGCAGATATACAAGCATCTGGCGATTTACTTCCACCGGGAGATATACCTATTGTTATGTATTGTCGTTCTGGTAAACGCGCGAATAAAGCATTAATTATTATGCATGAGCGAGGTCATAGCAATTTGTTTCATCTTGAAGGAGACATGTTGGGGTGGTTCGATGCTGAGCTGCCTGTGGCTTATCCCGAAAAATAAACTGATAAACCCCTGCTTCAAACAGGGGTTGTATTGTTAGGTAAGGTTCAATAACCCTTAATCAAACTCACATCGCAGGATTACTTCAATGTAACTCGTGCAAACTTGCGTTTACCTACTTGGTAGACCTTAGTGCTTTTTTCTTCAAGAGTGAGCTTTGGATCAGATACTTTTTCTCCGTCTATTTTGACAGCACCTTGTTTTACCATGCGCATCGCATCCGATGTAGATGAGACCAACTTCGCTTCTTTAAGTAACAAGGCAAGACCAATAGTTGGATCTGCCATTTTGATTGTCAACTCAGGCATTTCATCTGGAATGGCATTTTTTTGGAAGCGTTTTATAAAATCTTGCTCGGCATGCTCTGCGGCACTCTCATCGTGAAATCGCGCAATGATTTCTTTGGCAAGCAGAATTTTGACGTCTCTAGGATTTCTCCCTGTCGACACCGCGTTTTTAAGTGCTTGGATATCTGAAATAGGCAAAAAACTTAACAAATCATAATATCGCCACATAAGATCATCAGATATCGACATGAGCTTACCAAACATCTCATTGGGTGAATCAGTTATGCCAATGTAATTATTCAGTGACTTGGACATCTTGTTTACGCCATCTAACCCTTCTAACAACGGCATCATCAAAATGGTTTGTTGCTTTTGACCTTCTGACTTTTGAAGTTCACGGCCCATCAACAAATTAAACCGCTGATCCGTGCCGCCTAGTTCAACATCTGCTTTCAATGCGACAGAGTCCCATCCTTGAACTAACGGATACAGAAACTCATGGATCGCGATAGGCTGTCCTGATGCATAGCGCTTCTTGAAATCATCTCGTTCTAGCATACGTGCGACCGTTTGACTTGCTGCTAGCTTTATCATGCCGGATGCACCTAACGCTTCCATCCACTCTGAATTGAAACGAATTTGTGTTTTTTCAGGGTCCAGTATCTTAAATACCTGCTGCTGATAGGTTTTCGCATTTTCTAATACTTGTTCCTTGGTTAACGGTTTACGCGTTTGATTCTTACCCGTTGGATCGCCAATCAAACCAGTAAAGTCACCAATCAAAAAAACGACGTTGTGTCCCAATTGTTGAAATGTGCGCAATTTGTTTATCAACACTGTATGACCAAGGTGTAAATCTGGTGCAGTGGGATCAAAGCCCGCCTTTATGGTCAAAGGCTTGTTCATCTTTAATTTTTCAATTAATTCAGCTTCAATTAGTATGTCGTCCGAACCGCGTTTGATTTCGTTAAACGCGGACTGCCAGTCGTTCATGATGCATATCCCATGTAATTACTTCTTGACGTTGCATTACTTATAAAATAATCCAACGCGTTTCACCATTAAATACCAATAAGTTCAAACTTGTGCTTGTATTGCCGATAAACAAAAGATAGATTATTGAACATTACGAATCGATTTTGGTCTTAATGGTCTAAAATTTGTAGTTTTATAGGGATAGTTTACGGTCCAATGCTTAGCAATACAATAAAACACATACCAAAAACGCATAAATTGATGCTTAGTGTTGTTGCCTTTGTCCTATGCATTCTTGTACTGCTACCTTCCTCGTTTTCAGAAGCGAAACGAGATGAAGTCGTTGAACTAACTCCAGGTGTAGAATACCCACTCACGCTCCCAAACTTTACCGACTCGACCATAGACACCAGTGTCTTCGAAGCCGAAGACTTTGTAACCTACAAAGTTAAAGCAGGTGACACCTTAGCCAAGATATTTTCAGATCATGGTTTATCTCCGCAAACCACGCTGAAAGTCAGCAGCGCAGGTGAAGACTCAAAACGTTTGAGATCGATAAAACCCGGTCAACAGCTTTATTTGAAGTTGAATGAAGCAGGTCAACTACATTCTTTGAAATACCCATTGTCAAAAACCAACACCCTTCATATTACGACAACCGGCGACAAGTTTGAGAGCTACATTGACGAGAAGAAAGTCGAGACGCTGATCAGTTTTTCCCAGGGTACTATTAACAGTAGTTTCTGGAATGCGGGGATCAATGCGGGACTGACAAATACGCAAATAATGCAGTTAGCGGGCATCTTTGGTTGGGACATCGATTTTGCACAAGAGATTCGCGCTGGCGATGCATTTAATATGGCTTATGAATCGCTATATGTTGATGGTGAGTTTGTTGGATTTGGCGATATTGTTGCGGCAGAGTTTACCAATCAAGGCGATACGTTTACTGCCATTCGTTATACCGATGGGAATTACTACACGCCTAATGGACATAGTATGAAGAAAAGCTTTCTTCGTGCCCCCATTAACTTTAGATATGTGAGTTCAAACTTTAACCCCCGTCGATTTCATCCCGTGCAAAGAAGATACAAGCCGCACAATGGCGTTGACTACGTCGCGCCTGTGGGCACACCTGTCGTCGCTGCAGGTAACGGCAAAGTAATTAAATCAGGTTACAATCGCTTCAATGGACACTACGTATTCATTCAACACGGTGAACGGTACGTCACAAAGTATCTGCATTTTAAAAAGCGCGCAGTGAAAAAAGGCCAATATGTAAAGCAAGGAGAGACGGTAGGTTATTTAGGTCGGTCCGGAATGGTCACTGGCGCGCATCTGCACTATGAATTCTTGGTTGATGGTGTGCACCGCAATCCCAGGACAGTAGAGCTTCCCAAAGCTGACCCTATTGATGAAAGAGAAAGAGAGAAATTTCTTGTGCTTGCGAAAAACACCAAAGCGCTTCTTGAAAACAATAAACGTATTATGTTGGCGATGCGTTAGACGCCGCGTCATATACTATTTTATGCATTGAAGGTCTGCTAGAAAAATCATCGACATCCAGCAAAAGAAGGGACAACTTCTCCAAACAGTCTATCCAAACAAACTGTTGCTGAACCATATCATTTTTCGTTTTAAAACCCGTATGTTTGATATTCAGTGAGGTCGTTTGGTTGCTGTTAGCAGCAAAATCGATGGCAATTTTGGTATGATCATTGGTATCTTCCCAACGAGCGCTAAATGTAATTTGATGTTCGTGAATAACGGTGTGGTACGTACCGACAACAGACTGTTGAAACCCATCTTCACCTTGCATGACAAGTCGAAAATCTTCGTTTTTTTCCACTTTCCCTACAAACTGACACACGCTAAGGTTATTTGGTGCACACCACTGTGATAATTGCTGTGGTGAAGTGAACGCTTTAAATACAGATTGGAGCGAAGCATTCAAAATAGTCTGAAAAGAAAATTCGTAGATCAAAAGCATACACCGGAATTCGACTGATAATATACATATCGGCCACCAGCGCGTATTTTTCAGGTAATATTCGCTAAAAATAGTGTCATCCCAACAAGCTGTTGTTATGAATAAAAAGATAAAAATGGCCATCATAAGTCGCGATCATGATGTCTATGCGAGTCTCTATTACGCGCATCAATTTGAGAACGCAGAATTAATACGCTGTTCAGATACACCGTCCGCTGAAACACTGGAAAACGCAGAGGTCATATTATGCGAACCTGATGTAGCAGAAACATTTTTGCTCAAATGCAGCGCACTAAAATGGCTACAATCGACTTGGGCCGGTAACAATGCATTGCAGCGCTGCGATAAAAAAGACTATCTTCTGACAGGCGTAAAAGAAATTTTTCATGACCAGATCAAAGAGTATGTGTTCGCATTTATCCTTTCATACTACAGGCAGCTCGATACTTTTAAACAGCTAAAAGATAAGAAACACTGGAAACCGGTGCCTGGAAACCGCATAAAAGGATTAACACTCGGCGTCCTGGGTTTTGGCAGTGTTGCACAAGCATTAATTGATGCAGCAAACGTATTCGGATTAAATATCATAGGTTTGACAAATAACGGTGGGCTAAATAGTGAAACCAAATGCCTCCCAAGTGAAGAGCGGCTTTTGTTTGCAAGTCAAAGTGATATCGTGGTGAACCTGTTACCTGATACAGAGAAAACTAGAGGCCTTTGCGACACGGCTTTCTTTGAACATATGCGAGAAGGTAGTTTGTTTATCAATGCAGGACGAGGGAGTGTTATCGATGCACCGTCTACCTTAATTCAAGCGCTAGACAATGAAGTCATTGGCGCAGCAGTCCTTGACGTGTTTGAAACTGAACCCTTGCCATCGAATCATGCATTCTATCACCATCCGAAAATTACGATAACCAATCATAGCGCTGCGATTTCCAAACCCGAAGATGTTTTCCAGATATTTTTAGAAAACTATGAACGATATATCCATCGGCAATCGCTGTTATATGTTCATGATTTCGATAAGGGATATTGATCGTTACAGTGTGTTAGTCGCCCGCGAGCAAGGTCGTCATTGATTGTATAAACATTCGTAACCAATAATTGCTGAGTTGGCCTTTATAGCGTTTATTCAATTCTACAATGGCTTCTTTGGGACCGAATTGCGCTTCTGGATCATTCAACATTGCATCGTATCTATCTACGATGGTTAATAGCTTTGCTCCATCACAGATTTCATCACCTTTGATACCAAGCGGGTATCCACTTCCATCAATATTTTCATGATGCTGCATAACTATATTTCGCGCTTCGTCCCAAGTATCCAAATGTTCGATAAGTCGTGTACTTTTGTAAACGTGCGACCGCATTAAATTGGTTTCCATCGCCGATGGTTTGGCTTTTTGTACGACGTCATTTGGCATGAATGCCATGCCAAAGTCATGTACGTAGCAGGCGACTGCCAACTGGTCCAGTGGAATGTTTTTATCACTTGCATTTGCAACATAAAGTGCCAACCGGGCGATTCTGTCTCCCCTTCCCTCCTTGTACCCAACACGTTTTTCGATGGGTCGCATAAGTTCACGGAAAAACAAGATATCCTTGTGCTGAAAGGGCGACAAATCTTTTATTATGCCTGTTTTAGCCAGCTTCTCTTTAGGTTGAGCATCGGCTTTTGGTAATCCCGAAGTCAATATTTTGGTAGCGTCACTTAAAATTGATTCATGCTCTGTTGCATTTTCGGGTTGAATCTTTCGAATGTAGGCATTCACTTCATCAATGATCTTTTGATCATATGATGCATTGCCTTGCTTTATACATGAATTGACAAAATCATTGACCATATCAAGCATGCCTAACACTAGATCATGCATTAGAGGTGTATAGAGTATTTCGTCTTTTCTCAACAGGTCGAGCAAGTCTTCGAGATCTTGTAAAACAGCGATCATGGGCCTAAACCCAACCAAACCAAGGTCACCTTTAATAGTATGTACCGATCGAAATAACGCGCGCTGAAGCTCTTTGTCTTTAGGTGTCAGTTCAAGCTCTACCAAACACTGTTCACTCGCTTCGTAGAGTTCAACAATCTCTTCTTTGAGATCAATTTGCATTCCTTCATCAATTTCTTCGGGCGTAAATACTGACATGTCGTTCCTAATCATCTTGGTGATAAAACAAATATCGGCTAAAAATCCTAATTATTTATAAGGCTTATGAATACTTTTCTGTATAATTGTGCCTCCTCAGGAGATAGGAATAACTTTGATAGCATTAATTCGGATCGTCACCATCTTCATTTACTTTATTCTATTAAACGCGACATTGGTGATAGCGTTTATTCTTCGCCCAATGCATAGAGACAATGTTCATTTAGGCGCACAGTGGTACATTACAATGGGACGCCTAATCGGTCTAAAGTTGCAGATGCGCATCTCCGAAAAATTGAAACCAGAACACTCTTATCTGTTTATATCAAATCATCAAAATACCTACGATCTTGTTACCGTTGCAGCTGCAGCATTGCCCGGGACGGTGACGATCGGCAAAAAGAGTCTCAAATGGATCCCCGTATTTGGACTAATCTACTGGCTATCTGGCAATATCATGATTGACAGAAAAGACAAACAAAGTGCAAGAGACACGCTTGAGGCAACTGCAGCGAAAGTCAATGAGCGAAATATTTCGATTTTTATGTTTCCCGAAGGTACACGAAGCAGAGGTCGTGGCATACTGCCGTTCAAAACAGGTGCGTTTCGTCTTGCTCAAACAACGAAAAAATCAATTGTTCCTGTAGTATGCAGCAATACAAATCACATTGAACTGGGGCGCTGGAACAACGGTACTGTCATCGTCGAAATTATGGATCCTGTTGACATCGATTTTGCAGAAAATCCAAAGACGATGGCAAAAACATTCGAAGAACTGATCAGAGACAAGTTTGCAACACTATCTAAAGAAGCCAAACAGCTTGCGTAAAAGGTATTGATAAGTGGAAGACGAAAAAGCACAATGGCACCAATTTAATCAACAAACAATCGACGCGCTAGTTGAAGATGGTACTGATTTGGATGAACAACACATCATTGAACACCACTTTGCTTGCAACAATTTCGATCGACTTGAGAAAGCCGCAGTCGATGCTTTTAAGCTTGGCTACGAAGTCGCAGACGCCGAAGAAATCACCTTGGATGATGGCGGACTGGTATTTTGTTTTGATGCCATTGTCGAGAAAAAACTCGATCTAGATACGTTCAACAATGACACTGATACCCTATTTGAGATCGCACAAAAACACAGCGTTCACTATGACGGCTGGGGCACCTACTTCATTCAGCGAGACAACTAAAGACTTTAACAAGATGTGCCTAAAGTCGCTCTATCTTCTCAATCTGTTGCTTGACCTTGCCTAATTGTTGCTCGGCCTGGTAGAGTTTTTCTCGCTCTTTATCGATAACATGTGCGGGAGCCTTACTGGTGAAGTTTTCATTTGAGAGCTTCCCAGCTACCCGTTGAATGTCTTTTTCTAACTTGCTGGCATTTTTGTTTAGTCGCGCTAATTCCGCTTCAGTATCAATCAAACCTGCCATTGGGATGAGGATTTCCATTTCACCTAACAGCGCTGATGCGCACGCCGGAGCCTGTTCATCTTTCAAAACGTTTATACTTTCTAGTTTAGCTAATGTAAGCAAAAATGCGCTTGTATCGCCAAGAATAAGCATGTCTTTTTGGCTTGCGTTTCTGAGTAATACCGGCAGCTTTTTAGAAGGTGAAATATCCATTTCACCACGAATGTTTCTAACGCCCACAATGAAGTTCTTAACCCACTCGATTTGTGCTTCTGCATCAGCGTCTTCGCGTTCGACACTTATCTGGGGATAGCTTGCCAACATGATACTGTCGTTGCTCTCTTGATAAACACTCAAAGGTTGCAGTTTTTTCCAAACTTCTTCAGTGATAAAAGGCATAAATGGATGAAGGACTCTCGTTAGCTCTTCAAACACATTAATTAACGTATGTCTTGTACCTCTTTTTTGTCTGTCAGTTGATGCATCTGAATTGAGCACTGGTTTAGAAAGCTCCAAGTACCAGTCGCAGTATTGATTCCAAGTGAACTCGTACACAACCTGTGCAACTAAATCAAAGCGATAATCCTTAATGTGTTCCTGCAGCTGTTGAAGCATATTGTTAAATCTTGACCATATCCATCGATCAAATATGCTCAATTCTAAATCTGCGTCATTATCTTTTGATGGAAAGCCATTTTCACCCTCACTTTTAATAACGTTGCCAGTGTCTTGTCCTTCGCAGTTCATAAGAACAAATCGTGCAGCATTCCAAATTTTGTTGCAGAAATTACGATATCCTTCTACCCGCTGCATATCAAAATTTATGTCTCTGCTAGTAGATGCCAATGCGGTAAATGTAAATCTTAACGCATCGGTGCCATAGGCAGATATACCATTTGGAAACTGTTTTCGCGTATTCTTTTCTACTTTTTCAGCAAGTTGAGGTTGCATCATTCCCGAGGTGCGTTTTGATACAAGCGCTTCTAATTCAATACCGTCGATCAAATCAATAGGGTCAAGGACGTTGCCCTTTGACTTTGACATTTTATCGCCGTGTTCGTCGCGGATCAGACCTGTGATATAGATGTCCCTAAACGGGATCTCACCAGTGAACTTCTTCGTCATCATTATCATTCTGGCGACCCAAAAGAAAATAATATCAAAGCCTGTAACCAACACAGAGCTAGGCACAAAAGCCGCAAGTTCTTCAGTCTTTTCGGGCCATCCCATTGTTGCAAATGGCCATAGTGCAGATGAAAACCATGTATCTAATACATCCTCGTCTTGCATTAGCACAATTGCACTATCAAGGTGGTATTTTTGACGAACACTTGATTCGTCGGAACCCACATAAACATTCCCGTCATTGTCATACCATGCGGGAATTCTATGCCCCCACCAAAGCTGTCGAGAAATACACCAGTCTTGGATGTTCCTCATCCACTGATAGTAAGTTTTGTTCCAATTCTCGGGGACAAATCGAACTTCACCGTTTTCAACGGCTTGAATTGCTGGTTTGGCAAGTGATTCTATCGCTACATACCACTGATCAGTCAAAAATGGCTCTATAACAACGCCGCTGCGGTCACCACGTGGTACCTTCAATTTATGCGGTTTTATCTCAACCAGTAGCTCAAGAGATTGGAACATTTCGACCACGCGTCGACGTGCATCAAATCTGTCTAGTCCTTGCAATTCCCCTGGAGCGTTTGAATTGATTTTAGCATCTTTGGTTAAAATGTTTATCATGGGTAAATCATGTCTCTTGCCCATGTCATAGTCGTTGAAATCGTGAGCAGGCGTTATTTTTACGCAGCCAGTGCCAAATTCAGGATCTACATAATCATCAGCAATGATTGGGATCAATCTATCAACGATTGGCAACATCACATTTTTGCCAATAAGGTGTTGGTATCTCTCATCCTCTGGGTGAACTGCAACAGCAGCATCACCAAGCATGGTCTCTGGGCGAGTCGTTGCAACGATGAGTTGTTCATCACTACCTTCGATGGGATAGCGCAAATGCCACATGTGCCCATTTTCTTCTTCATTTATGACTTCGAGATCTGATACCGCAGTTAACAAAGCAGGATCCCAGTTTACCAAACGCTGACCTCGATAAATCAGCCCTTCATCATAGAGTTGAATGAAAACCTCTTGCACCGCAGCAGAGAGATTTTCATCCATAGTGAACACCTCTCTATCCCAATCAGGTGAAGTGCCCAACCGACGCATTTGTCGAGTGATGGTGCCTCCGGAGTGTTCTTTCCACTCCCAAACTCGCTCGACAAATTTTTCTCGCCCAAGATCATGGCGCGTTAAACCATCTGCATTAAGCTGGCGCTCAACCACCATTTGCGTCGCGATGCCGGCATGATCAGTCCCGCACTGCCATAGTGTATTGTCGCCTTGCATTCTATGGTATCTGATCAATGCATCCATTATGGTGTGCTGAAACGCATGCCCCATATGCAATGAACCGGTGACATTAGGTGGTGGGAGCAGAATACAGTAAGGTGTCCCTTTTCCACTTGGGCGAAACATACCTTCACTTTCCCAGTGTCGATAACACGCCTTTTCGATTGCACTTGGATTGAATGTTTTTTCCATTTGAATTGCTCTGAATATCTCTTAGCTTGCTGTGTTTATTGCAGTGTTGTGTCTGTTCGATCGGTGATGTCGATTCTTTCTTGCATTATCATCACTTTGTCACAAAGTTGCTACCTTAATATTGTTAGGTTGGTGCTTTATACTGATTATGTAATTTGATCTATTCAACATCAGATGACTTCAAAAATGTTAACTGAAAACCAAACTGTTTATATTGACTGTATCGTTTTCGAGCATCTGCTTTGCATGCTTCGTCCGCAGGCACAAATTCGTGGATGAGCTGGAAAACGTGTGAGTCAATGGGAATTTGCTGGGAAAAATTGATTAAACAGCGCGTGTTTTTAATATTTTTAATCACATCACCGCTATCAAGCGCATGAATTTCAACCGGTGACGCCTTTCCATCTCCTTCGTTAAAGAGATTGTGAGGAATAAATTTGTCCGCGGGACGTTGCCAGAGTACTTCATCAATGCTTTCAGCATCTTTCATATTTGTACAGAGAATAGATACGCTTTTATTCAGCTGATAGGCTTGGGCAACCATCTCACACGCAGTGTTTGTAAATGCATCTGATTCAAACGTTAATGCCGTATCGAGTTCATGAAAAATGACCTTGGTAGTCATTAACCTGTTTCACTGCCGGCATGCGCTCTGTTCATTAAGAATTGCGTCAACATAGGTACAGGACGCCCTGTCGCTCCTTTGTTCTTGCCACTTACCCAGGCAGTGCCAGCGATATCAAGATGTGCCCAGTTATATTTCTTAGCAAATCGTGAAAGAAAACACGCAGCCGTTATTGAGCCAGCGGGTCTTCCGCCTATATTCGCCATGTCTGCAAATGGACTATCAATTTGCTCCTGGTACTCATCCCATAATGGCAAGCGCCATGCTCTATCGGAGCTCTGTTCTGATGCATTGAGGATCTCATGGGCTAGTGGATTGTGTTGCGTAAATATCGCTGTTGCATGTTTGCCGAGCGCAATAACACAGGCACCAGTCAGTGTAGCCACATCAATTACTGTATCCGGTTCAAAGCGCTCGACATAAGTAAGCACATCACAAAGCACCATGCGCCCTTCTGCATCTGTATTGAGCACTTCCACAGTTTGGCCAGACATTGTGGTTATAATATCTCCAGGACGATAGGCATTGGCATCTGGCATATTTTCACAACCTGCGAGTATCCCAATCACATTAATAGGTAAATTCATGGTCGCAACTGCATGCATTACGCCGAAGACTCCTGCGGCACCGCCCATGTCATACTTCATTTCGTCCATCGCTGCGGCAGGTTTTATAGATATACCACCTGAGTCAAATGTTAGACCTTTACCTACCAGCACGATAGGCGGTTGAGATGCATCGGTACCTAGGTGTTTAATAACAGACATGACTGAGTCATTATGGCTACCTCTTCCTACTGCGAGGTAGCTGTGCATGCCGAGTTCATTCATCTTTTTTTCGTCAATGGTTTCCAATGACAATGAATCAAACTCTTCTACTAGCGCAGCAGCCTGATCATTTAAATACTGTGGATTGCATATATTGGGTGGCATGTTTGCCACATCGCGACATGCTTTCACGCCACGACTTATTGCCAACGCGTGCTCAATTGCATGCTCACCGGAAGGTAGCTCTTTGCGCGTTGGTACGTTAAATATCATTTTCCTAAGCGGTCGACGAGGCTCACCCTTTTTGCTCTTTAATTGCAAAAAGGTATAAACAGATTCATTTGCTGCTTCGACCGCTTGTCTTACCTTCCAGTAGGTATCTCGTCCTTTCACGTGCAATTCGGTGAGGAAATTAACCGCTTCCATGGAGCCAGTTTCATTCAGTGTTTTTATTGTTTTTGCGACAATTTGCTTGTATTGGCGTTCATCAAGCTCTCTTTCTTTGCCACATCCTACCAACAACACTCTCTCACTCAATACGTTGGGAATGTGATGCAATAACAGCATTTGCCCAGCTTTGCCTTCTAAGTCGCCACGACGAATTAAATTGCTGATGTAACCCTCGCTGATGTCATCGAGTTGTTCAGCGACGGGCGTTAGTCTACGCGGCTCAAAAACACCAACTACAATACACGCCGTGCGTTGTTTTTCAGGACTACCACTTTTGACACCAAATTCCATATCTAATACCCCTTTATACTTTATCGACTGGTATTATTCTTAATCTGAAGATAACCTTTGTGCTAAACTTCCGACCTTTAATTGAAGTGGCCTTGGGCAGTTTGTTACCAGGAAACAAATGCCGGATGAGTTTTTCAATCGTTTTTGCACTAGATTGAGGAAAAGTTCTGTAAATACATAGTTTACCGAAATAACAACGTGTTGCCACCAAAAAAGACACTTACATCATCACCATGTTAATTTTTAAGTATCTATTTCGAGAAACGTTTAAATCACAGATTGCCGTTTTCTTCATCTTAATGGCGATTTTCATTACCTTGAGGTTCGTGCGCATATTGGGCGATGCAACCGACGGTAACCTTCCTTCAGAATTAGTGTTGGGATTCATTACGCTTTACTCCCCCATGCTAGCGAGTTTAGTTCTACCGATCAGTTTGTTTTTAGGGATTATGCTTGCATATGGCAGGCTCTATGTGGACAGCGAGATGACAGTACTGCGCGCATGTGGTGTAAGTGAATGGTATGTCACTCGTGTCACGCTTTTCTTCTCTATCGTACTTGCACTGATAACCGCCGCAGTTACGCTTTATTTGGCGCCGCTTGCCATGGAGCGAGAATTTGAATTGCAACAAGAGGCAAATGCCAAATCGGGATTAGCAGCCCTTATCCCAGGACGTTTTCAGCAAATCGGAGAGGATGACACCGTTATTTTTGCTCACGATAATGACGACGATGAATTGAAGAAAGTGTTTCTGTCTAGACAACGAAAAGAAAATGAACAAATGCAGTTTATATATGCATCAATTGGTACTGTTGAAGATAGCGCGAATGGAGAGCAGAACCTTGTTTTAAAAGGCGGGCACCAGTATCAGGTTGATCGCAATCAGAATGACTTTCATATAGTTAAGTTCGATGCATATTCTATTGTTATTGATGATGTTGAAGGTGAGCAAGCACGTAAAAAAATGGCGGCAATACCTACACTAGAACTCGCACAAATTCCTGGTAGCGAGGCCGCTGCAGAATTGCAATGGCGAATCGCTATTCCATTAAGTCTTCCGTTCTTGGTTTTAATTGCAGTGCCATTGTCTTCTGTTGACCCAAGACAAGGAAGGTTTGGAAAAATGTTGCCCGCGCTCTTGTTGTATTTAGGCTACTTCTTACTCTTGCTCGCCTCAAGACGCATCTTAGAGGACGGTAATTTACCTATAGCGATTGGATTGTGGTGGGTGCATGCACTAATGGCAACGATCGGCTTTGCGTTGATTGCGAAAGACCGAAAAACGGGCGCCTACATCCGAAAGGTCATGTTAAGGGGTCGCAATGTTTAACATCCTTGATTTATACATTGCCAGAACGTTATTGACGACAATTGCATCGACCCTCTCAGTGCTGGTTGGTTTAAGTGCCTTAATTAAATTTGTCGAACAACTCAGAAGGGTGGGTCAAGGCGACTACGACATGACTGTCGCGGGCCTCTATGTGATTTTGAGTCTACCAAGAGACATTGAACAGTTTTTGCCAATGGCGACGTTGCTGGGTGCTTTGATCGGTATGGGCATATTAGCTCAGAGTAGCGAACTTATTGTGATGCAGGCTGCTGGTATGAGCAGAAAGCAAATTATCATATCAGCTTCTAAATCCATTATTTTCATTATCATTGCAATGATGGCTGTCGGCGAATTTGTTACACCACGCAGCGAAAGTAAGGCTAAGGAAATTCGAACCCAAGCACTTTCTGGCGGTAGCTTACTTGCATCGGACAGTATCATTTGGGCGAAAGACGGAAACAACTTTGTCAGTATCAGTGAGGTCGTAAATCAGAACAGTCTCCGCAATATCGATGTCTTTATTTTTGATGCGGACCTGCAACTTCAACAGATATTGAATGCTCAAACGGCTGACTTTAAAACGGAATACTGGCAGCTGGGTAATGTGACACAGACATCGCTATTTGAGAATCAAATCGAAAGTCAGTATATGGGCCAATTACAATGGGAAAGCAGTTTAACTCCTGATAAATTAGGCATTGTTGCGGTAAAACCTGAGGCACTGTCAATTCAAGGCTTATATGACTATGTGCAATATTTAAAGAACAATGGTCAAGATGCGGCCCGCTATGAGTTGGCATTTTGGCGAAAGATTATCCAACCTGCATCAGTTGTTGTCATGCTACTTCTAGCACTCTCGTTTATCTTTGGCCCATTGCGCAGTGTCAGCACAGGCGCAAGAATTATTATGGGCGTCATCGCCGGCTTTGGCTTTTTTATCACCAATGAAGTGTTTGGTCAGGTCAGTCTTGTTTTTCAGATATCACCCATCATAGGTGCGTGTTTACCCAGTATTCTTTTTACAGGCATTGCTGGTGTATTGCTGAATCGATAACGGCACCATCGTTTTTGACAACTGTAAAATTAAACAAGCGTATTTAACCGAGTGCACTCGAGGTTTATTGCAGACTTTACCTTGGTTTAGGGTCTGAATTTATGACTACCAGGTCTTATGGTCATTCTCTAACTTGCTAAGCACCAAGACTTCTGTCCTAGCAAGCCGGTCTTGCAACGATTGTTTGTGCCTAATATCAAACAATACCAGCAATGTACCTAATCCACCTAGCGAAGCAAATAATCGTAAAATGAGTGTTGGGTACCCAATGGTTTCCTTGTCCTCAAGGTTGAAAATACGCAAACGCCACGCACGCATTCCAATTGTTTGTCCCCCATTCTTCCAAAACCAAAGGAAAAAACCCATTATCCAAAATGCCACCCATAGTTGGATAGACAACTTATATAACATTGACGCTTGCAGCAATTCACTCACATGCTCATAGTCCTGTTTGGAAAGCACATTTGTTTCAATTAATAGCGTTAGCGCAATAATAATTACAAATGCCGCACACATACCCACTGCGATTGCAACCAGAGCATCATAAAGCATTGCTGCAAGTCGTCTCATAAAACCGGCACGCGCATGCAAGTTACTTTCAGACATAAAACTGCTTTTTTCATCCCAACCAATGCGGTGATGATATCACTTATTTGCATATGCCGTCTTTAAACAAGGGCATGAACCGTAATCGAAAACCGATGCAAAATAAATAACTGTTGTTTTTGAAAAATTACTTGATCACAACTTCCTTACGTTTATAATCCGTGCTCTTCGCGCTTGCGACTTTCCACACGGCCAGAGTGGCGGAATTGGTAGACGCAGTGGATTCAAAATCCACCGCCCGTGAGGGTGTGCCGGTTCAAGTCCGGCCTCTGGTACCATCTTTATGACGTCTATTGAACAAAACCGAACGTTTAGTGGGTTTATTCTATTTTTCGTTCGTTTCTGCGTTTTTTTAACGGTTATATCAGGTTTTATCGATGTAATTACGGAAATATATCAGAATTCACTGATTGTTATGTTGAATTCATTGAATTATCTTACGCAGAGTTTCATTTAAAAAGAGTTTGATTACCGTGGTAGATTCCAAACTTAATAAAATAAAACAAGAAGTCGCAGATCTTGCTGATCACTGCAAAGATCTTGGCGATGAAAAAACCAGACAATTGCTATTAGAAGTCTCTGAATTGCTTGAGATAACCCATGACACTTTTCTCGGTCGCGCATTGAATGGTATTTCACAGAGCATGCTAGATAAACATCAAAAACATTAATGTAAACGTAAGCAGATTTGGTATGGTATGTCCTACACGCTCGCTCCAGAATCTCGGTCATTATCTTTATTAAGCCTTGTCAACATTTCCTGCAGAATTTCATCCAGTTCATTAAACTTATCGGACGTTACATAAACACTAAAGCTGCTGTTTAAACCAATCCCTTTACTCCCCTGTCGAATAAACAATTCGGACCCCAACTTGGATTTTGTTCGTTTTACAAATGCGTCAACGTGTTCATCACTGATATCTGTCAGGCAAATAATGAATTGTTCAGGCGACATGCGACCTACTAAGTCATTATTCCGCGTTACAGATCGCAGTGTCTCGGCAACCTTCTTTAAAATATAGTCACCTTTTGTCATACCCAATGCCACATTCACTTCCCTGAAATTTCTAATATCAAAGATTATTAACGCATGGTTTTTTGTCGTCGCAGGTGCATCTAATTTGTTGATACGATTCATAATTGCGGCTGAGTTTAACAGCTGTGTTGTTGGGTCATACTCCGCCTGTTTTTTGGAGTGTTTTTTAAACAACAATCCAATTGTGATCAACAAACATAAAAATACGGCAATCGTGAGTTGCACCGACATTCCCGCATGCCTGTCATCCTCTATACGAAGTTGAAGGTTTTGAATCTTATCTCTAAGTTGGGAAACCTGTAGAGCTATGTCGTGTTTTTCCGCAGAGGTTTTGGAAAGTTGCTCCAAAGCAACATAATCGTCGAATGCTTTTCGCGCTTTCTCAACATCTCCAATACGCAGATAAGCTTGCACTAAAAACCGTTTGTAACGATCATTAGTATTTAAAACGCGCATTTGCGGCATATCAGGATTTTCTACCAGCTCGATAAAGTCGGCTACACAGGCTTCATCACCATCGTATTCACATAGCATTGCGCTGAACATAGAGTGGAATACATTGAATCGCCGATTCGCTAATTTGGGCAATAGTAATTCCCACTCAGCTAGCACCTCACGCATGGGCTCAAAATCTGTAGTGGCAGAATAATAATTTGCTAACTGAAAAAGGTAAAAGACGTTAGTAGACGGGGTGTTTATATCTTCGCTAAGCGCTTTAAATTCATCCAAGCGCTTCAGCACCTCGTCATACTGACCACTGGCGTTTAACGACACTATTGCGCTTACGAGTGCTGAAACTCTATTTGCGCCAGTATATACGTCTAATCCTAATTCATGCGCTTTTAGGTACTGTTCGGCTGCAAGAAAATGCATGCTTTTATGGCCATATAGCAATCCAATTGAGTTATGGATATGTGCAAGTAGACCATTATTTTTTGTATTTGAATATTCTTCGAGCACCTCGTAGCTCTTTTCAAGCAACTCAAATACCTGTAAATCACGCGAACAATATGTTATTAAACCCAATCGGGAGCTGACACTAATATCGACAAATGTATTTTCTGAGAGTTCTCGCGCCCTTAAATACCAATCACACCGCTCATCTTTTTCCTGAAAATCCAATGCTAATCCCAGCACATAATTTGCTCTGGCATACATTTCAGATGTTTTATTTACATTTAACGTGTTGAGTTGTGCTCGCAGGTTTTCCTCGGCCGTTTGAGCACTACCGATACAAATTAAATGATGTGCATATAAGACACCTAAGTGAAGTTGTTGCTCATGAGAAAAATCGTCAATGCGTGACACATACGCTTGAACTTGTGTTAATCCATTGGGATCAGGGCAGTCATAAGTGACTAAATATTGTTCAAAAAGAAAGGTGTCCAGAGATGCACTGGCTATGTTGATATTGAAAAATGTGGCAATTATCAAAAATGCACTTGACGATTGGATTACGAAAGCTTTCACTTTTATTGGTGTTTTTATGATTTATACGAATTTATATCAAACTCTCTTGTTTTACAATTTTCAGGAATACCGAAATCAGTATTTATTTATATGACTAAATTTCTTATTATAACGCGCCAATTGAAATTGGCTGTTCCACTTATTTTTATAATCGTTTTATTTATGTACTTGGTCAATTTGTATTAGATTTCATCGGATTTGCCCTTGGTACAAGAACAAATCAGATAGAGAGTAATTATAAGAAAACAATGGAGATAAAAGACTTATGAATACCGATAAACTAAAGCGTCAAGCAGCGAAAAATGCTGCATCACATAGAAAGGTTTAGAGCAACGTTGAGAAAAGGAATTATATTAGCTGGAGGTTCAGGTTCACGTCTTCATCCTTTAACATCGGTCGTCAGTAAACAGCTCATGCCGGTATATGACAAACCGATGATCTATTATCCTTTGTCTACGCTTATGCTAGCGGGAATCAGAGATATACTTATCATATCGACACCCGAAGATTTACCTCGGTTTGAAATGATGTTGGGTAACGGAGAAAAGTGGGGCTTGAATTTAAGCTACACGGTTCAACCCTCTCCAGATGGCCTGGCGCAAGCGTTTATACTTGGCGAAAGCTTTCTCGCAGGGAGTGCTGCCTCTCTTATACTAGGTGATAATATCTACTACGGACACGACCTTGTTGAATCGTTAACATCTGCTTCAAAAAAGTCTCAAGGCGCAACTGTCTTCGGATATCATGTCGTTGATCCAGAGCGCTATGGTGTTGTCGAATTCGATGAGAATTGGCAGGCCTTATCGATCGAAGAAAAACCAGAAAAGCCAAAATCAAACTATGCAGTAACCGGATTATACTTCTATGATGAAAACGTCGTTGATTACGCAAAGTCTGTGGAACCGTCCGCACGTGGCGAGCTTGAGATCACGGATTTAAATTCTCTTTATCTCAATTCTGGAAACCTATCAGTTGAACTACTGGGACGAGGTTCGGCCTGGCTGGACACGGGGACCATAGACAGTCTTTTGGATGCAGGAAACTTTGTAGCCAATTTAGAGCGCAGACAAGGCCTAAAAGTATGCTGTCCGGAAGAAGTGGCCTATCGCATGGGATACATTGATAAACAGCAGCTTGAAGACCTCGCTCAACCCCTTGTTAAAAGTGGCTATGGAAAATATCTTATGCAAATCCTTAATGATAGAGTGAAAGGCTAATGCTGATCGAAAACACAGCAATACCTGATGTGAAAGTCTTAATACCACGTGTGTTTGGCGATGAACGCGGATTCTTTTTTGAATCTTTCAGAGACGAATGGTTTAAAGAGCATTGTGCTGATGTCGATTTCGTACAAGATAATCACAGCATGTCAAAACAGGGAACACTGCGTGGCTTGCATTACCAGCTTGAGCAAACGCAAGGCAAGCTTGTTAGGATCATCAGTGGTTCGGTATTTGATGTTGCAGTGGATGTGCGTGCGAATTCACCTACATTAGGTAAATGGGTCGGTGTTGAGCTATCCGCTGAAAATAAGAAACAGCTATGGGTACCTGCTGGCTTTGCACACGGGTTTTACGTGATCACCGAAAGTGCTGAGTTCGTCTACAAATGCACCGATTATTACCATCCACAGTCTGAGGTCTCCATCACGTGGAATGATCCGCAAATTGGTATAACCTGGCCTCTCGTTAACAACCAGTTGCCAAGTTTGTCCGCAAAAGATGCTGACGGTAT
>JBCDMA010000024.1:0-21175 GCA_038744645.1 Pseudomonadota bacterium
GGATTAAATCGGTTGAGATCAACTGTTTGACCGTTGTACATAATTTTAACCCTTTCTGGAGGGCACAAATTTATCGAAATAGGCGGTATACCACTTATATTCATCACATATCCTTGTGTTTTTATACCATAAGCAATGGCATCTTCTGTTGCATCGGTTACGCTTAGCCAACAGTCTTCAGAAAATGTGAAAGTCATTTCTGCAGCATTGGCAAACGTTGACAAATTGACATCCGATCTTTGACTGCTCGATACGTCATCTTCAGTGCTTGCACTCGATAGTTTATTGATTGCGGTACTCGAACCCGGGGAAGCATTTTGTCGCCCAACACTAAACCACCGTGATTGGTCTGTTTGTCTAGCGACCGTCTCTGATGGTTCAATCTCTTCAATTACTGCGGTTATTGATTCTTCGACATTGTCCTCAGTATCATTTTCTACTGCATCCTCAGTAGATGAATTTGACGTTAAACGCGCTACGTCAACATCTTCTTCATTTTCTTGATTGACGGCGGGTTGAGGGTCAACTTGATTATCGTCCGCACGCTCCGATGTCGTCTCGACCGCTATATCGCTTGTGATTTGCTCTGATGTTGGATCCGCTTCTTTGGTATTTTCAGGTGCTTGGCTTGTGACAGCATCCTCTTCATTAGCGATCTTCGAGATATCTTGCTGATTGTTCTCTAATGGTGATACAACCGTGCTGCCGTTGGTGAAACTTGTCTGGCCCCCTTCAAAAGCAACGCGATTCTGGGCCTGGTTGTCATACCACCAGTAACCCAACGATGCCAACACAAAAAAGATAACAACGTAGGTCACTAAATTCCAACGGCTATCATTGGCTTCTCGTTCTACTCTGCGGGAGAAACTCTGCATTTTTAAACTGGAGGGCGATTCATCGTTGTCGTGCAAGTGATTGAACGCATCTATCACGGGCCTCTCATCAATGTTAACCAGTTTGGCATACAATCGCACATAACCTTTACTAAAGGTAAATGAAACTTTGTCTTCAAGCTGATCAAGTTCAATAGAAATCACGCTTTGAAGACGCAAATGCAAGCTATCGGCTACTTGTTGTTGACTGAGCCCCATTTTCTGTCGCGCATCGGCAAGCATTTTACCCGGGCTGTTCACTTGTATGATGTCCGATAGCTCAGGTTCAGCCACGTTGTTATTCATTGCTACTTGGTTCCTTTACTCGCATTCGAGTTCCCCACAGTATATCGGACGCATCATCCAGCCCATTCCATTCCATTAATTGTGCCATGGTTACATCATACTTCAGGGCGATGCGATATAAGTTCTCTTTCTTTTGAACCAAATGCCAACCTTCGCCTAATTCGCTCAGATCATTTATTGTTAGAAGCTCAGGTATCGCTGGGTCATTGTTCAGTTCAGTGCTATCATTTTGCTGAACAAGCTCTTTGGCTTCTGCAAGCTCAGCAGTGCTTGAGTCAATTGTGCTGTCCTGCGAATTTAGACCAGAATTGTCTAATTCAGGTTCGCTTGCTTCACGCTTTGTATCGACACTGACGATTAAGCGCGGCGATGCTTCGTTTGACACCACTACATTACCATCAATTTCATCTGATGCAGCAATTATCTCTTTCTCGATTTCAACCGCATCCGTATCAGAGGCAGTGGCTTCTTCAACTTCTGATTCCATTGAAGCTGCGACTTTGATTTCGTTTGTTTCTTGTTGAATCGTTTGCTCTTCGATTATCTCTGAGTTAACGGGTGTTTTGTCGATTGCTGCGGCCTCGCCATCTTTAGTCGTCAACAAAGTTGATGTTTTGCGCACTAACGTGGTTGGCAGCGTAGTTTGATCATCATTGGCTTGCGCATTGAGCGGCTCGTTTAAAGGACTTGATTTCTCGATCGTTCTACTTGTATCGATACTTTCTTGAGTGCTGCTTTGTCGATTTAATTCTGAGGCATTTTTGGCGATAGATTGTTGTTCGGTTAGAGCGACTAATTTATGTACGGAAGCTGATTTATTGGTTGTCGACGACATATAGCTGCGCGCATATTCGTGTTCTGGATAATTTCGCACGAGAAGATTGCCATAGCCTTTGGCAGTATCAAAGTCACCTGTCCCCTGCGCGATTTGATAATTTAGGTAGAGCGTTTCTGCAGAAACAGGCGCGCTTCGCTCATATCTAACGAGTTTCTTTTTGGCTTCTTCCCACTGTCGTTCCTGTACATATAAGTTCGTTAGCATAAGCAGCGTACTTGATCTGGTGGGTTGGTGATTTAACGCTGAGTTAAAGTATTTTTTTGCGCCTGTTACATCACCCTGGCTTTGCGTGCATATTGCCAAGTTTTCATATGTCTCTGCTGTCGCGGCGTAATTTTGCGCGTTTACAGCATCTAGGAAATACCTTTTCGCCTTGTCGTATTTGCCTTGCTGACATAAAAAGACACCGTAACTGTTTACGATGTTAGGGTCGCTATCGGATAGACTGAGCGCGCTTTCGTAATACTGTTCAGCCAATGCTATCTCGTCGACTTGTTGAAAATAAAACGCCATTGCAAAGTGCGCATCGCTTGATTTCGGATCAAATTTAAGTGCGCGGTCCAAGTTACTCTTAGCCTGCGTGAAGTTACCATTTTTAAGGTAGGTGAGTCCCAGACTAACTCGGGTTTTTGCGGCTTCTCTTTTATCAACTGCAGCACTCCCTTTAAAAGAGGGATCTATAGGTTCGGATACACATGCGCTTAAAACAAAGATACAGCTGGCGAGAAAAACACTTTTTTTCATACTATCTAACTCCGCTATTGTAACTATAGCTATCGATCTGCGATGCGAACGTCAATCGGCCGTCCGTTAAGTTGTTTTTTCATTAATCGTTTAGTGCGGTCTATTACATCACCGACGAGTTGACCACACGCGGCATCAATATCATCCCCTCTCGTTTTTCTGACAACTACCGTATAACCATAGTTCATCAAGACTTTGGCAAACCTATCAATCCGAGAATTGCTTGAACTGGTGTATGGTGAGCCAGGAAACGGATTAAATGGGATCATGTTTATCTTGCTCGGTGTATCTTTTAACAGTTTCGCCAGTGCATGCGCCTGATCTGTGCTGTCATTTACCTGGTTGAGCATGACATATTCAACCGTCACCTTGCCTTGATTGGCTTTCGATTTAGATAAGTACCTTCTCACTGCAGCAAGAAAGTCTTCTATGGGGTATTTTTTGTTGACCGGTACAATTTCGTCACGAAGGGTGTTATCTGGCGCGTGCAATGAAATAGCAAGTGCAACGTCAATTTCATCGCCTAATTTGTCCAACGCCGGTACCACACCCGATGTAGAGAGAGTGACTCTTCGTTTCGATAAACCAAAACCAAAGTCATCCATCATTATGTCCATTGCTGGAACGACATGTTTCAAATTCAGAAGAGGTTCTCCCATACCCATCATAACGACGTTGGTAATGGGGCGTTCGCTTGAGTTTTTGGACAGCCCAATGAAAGTGGCAACGCGCCAAACCTGACCAATGATCTCTGCAACCGTTAAATTGCGATTAAAACCTTGTTGGGCGGTAGAACAAAAGGTGCATTCGAGTGCACACCCTACTTGTGAAGAAACACAAAGGGTTGCGCGGTCTGTTTCTGGGATCCATACAGTTTCAACTTCCTGACCACCCTCAAGCTCCATCGCGAACTTTATCGTGCCATCAGATGCTTGTTGATGCGTTGTGATTTCCGGCGCAAGAACGACGCAACTCTCTTCAAGTTTCTGCCGTAGCGATTTGTTTAAATTGGTCATGAGAGAAAAATCAGTTGTGCCGACCTGATAAATCCATTTCATTACCTGGTCAGCTCTGAATGCTTTTTCGCCAATAGATTCAAAGAACGCGCGCATCCCATTGCGATTTAGCTCAAGCAAATTCGTTTTTTTGTCTTCGATTCTATCAATCATATGTGCCATCTTTTTGGCGTATTCCTATTGATACGGTAAAAATTCAAACAAATACAACTACAAAAAGGGAGCAAGTGCTCCCAGTTAATACTCCTTAAACTCAACTACTTACAGCAACTAGGTGCCTTTAGTACGCTAGCTGCAGCATTCAGATATTCCTATCTGGTACGAGGACAAATCTCTTCATCAGAGAAAAAATATGCAATTTCGCGCGCAGCCGATTCAGGTGCGTCTGAACCGTGTACCGCATTCTCGTCAATTGACGCAGCATAGTCTGCACGAAGCGTGCCAGCATACGCTTCAGCAGGATTGGTCGCGCCCATGATTTGTCGATTTCTTACGACAGCGTTGTCGCCTTCAAGCACTTGGACCATAACAGGGCCAGAGGTCATAAAATCGACCAGTGCAGCGAAAAAGGGGCGTTCTTTGTGTTCTGCGTAGAACCCCTCTGCTTGTTCTCTCGACAGATGCACCATCTTCGAAGCAACAATACGTAAACCAGCTGTCTCGAAACGATTGTATATTGCGCCAATCGCGTTTTTTGCAACAGCGTCCGGTTTTATAATTGAAAAGGTGCGTTCTAATGCCATTGTGTAACCCTTGTTGATTGCCTAATTCGTTACTCATTTTGAGTTGCGCGATTATATGCAAACTGTGTGCAGTTTCCAATGAATTTTTAAGGCGCAATTACGGTGAGTACCGCGACTAAAAACGAGTTTTGAGAAGTATAGCAAAGAATGGAATGTCAATGAGGTTTGAACGCAACAGACTGACCCAATTATATTCAGTGTTGTTCAGACGCGTGATTGATAGTGTATTTAGGTATTTCAACCACCAAATCTTCGTCTGTAATGATTGCTTGGCAACTCAGACGGCTTTCGGCTTCAAGCCCCCAAGCTTTATCAAGTAAATCTTCTTCAAGCTCATCAGCTTCCTCCATCGAATCAAAGCCTTCCCTGACGACAACATGGCAAGTCGTGCATGCACAAGATTTTTCGCAGGCATGTTCGATACCGATGCCGTTTTTAAGTGCTACATCCAGCACACTTTCACCAGCTTCGCCCTCTAATACAGCGCCTTCTGGACATAACTCATCGTGGGGCAAAAAAATTACTTGCGGCATTGTTTATCCTCAATTAAATATCTGAAATCGACTGGCCTGAAAGTGCCTGATTGATGGATTTATCCATTCGACGACTCGCAAATTCTTGACTTATATCATCAACGGTTTCAATCTGCGCTTTTATTGATGCCACATCATTTTGCTGTTTCAATTCCGCAAGTTTCGCTAAGCTTTCATCGATTTCTTTACGTTCATCATTGCTTAATAGTTCGTCTCCGTCCATCGCTAGAGCAGACTGCATTGACTCAAGCACTCTATCCGCCTCGACCTGCTGCTCTTTAAGCATTCTTGCCTGCATATCATCTTTTGCATGGTCCATGGAGGATTGCAACATTTCCAAAATTTCGTTTTCACCTAGTCCGTAACTTGGCTTCACTTCTATATTTGCTTGACGGCCAGTTGATTTTTCCATTGCCGTTACATTCAACAGCCCATCTGCATCCACTTGAAAGGTCACTCTAATGTGGGCTGCGCCGGCTGCCATAGGCGGTATGTCGGATAGTGTAAACTTCGCTAGAGAACGACAATCGGAAACTAACTCACGTTCACCCTGCGTGACATGCATGAGCATGCCTGTTTGTCCGTCTTTGAAGGTAGTGAATTCCTGCGCGCGGGCAACTGGGATGGTCGTATTGCGAGGGATTATCTTTTCGACTAACCCTCCCATGGTCTCAATGCCCAATGATAATGGCAAAACATCCAGCAACAGCAAGTCATCATTTTGTTTATTACCGACCAATATATCAGCTTGGATCCCGGCACCGATGGACACCACTTTGTCAGGATCTATATCTGTCAGCGGTACTTTGCCAAAAAAATTAGCTACTGCTTCTCTCACTACTGGTACGCGTGTTGAGCCACCTACTAAAACAATATCATCGATATCATCTATTGTTACCTTTGCGTCGTGAAGGGCACGTTTGCAGATAGTTAACGCATGTTCAATGATTGGTAAGATAAGCGCATCGAACTCTGTTCTCGTCAAACACGGTTCATACAACTTATTATTAATGGTCAACGGAGTAACGGCGTGAGCTCTGTCGGAGAGCGTTTCTTTGAGCTGCCTAGCAACGTCCATTAACAACCGATGATGCGACGTTTCATATTGATGTAGTTCAAATTTTTGTACGATATTGGCTGCGATTGCATGATCAAAATCGTCGCCACCCAATGCCGTATCTCCAGCAGTGGATAGCACTTCAAACACACCTTTGTTTAGCCGTAAAACTGATACGTCAAATGTACCACCGCCCAAATCAAATACGACAAACTGTCCGTCATTTTTATTGTCCAGGCCATAAGCGATTGCTGCTGCAGTAGGTTCATTTATCAGCCTCAACACATTTAACCCGGCCAACTGTGCAGCATCCTTCGTCCCTTGCCTTTGTGCGTCATCGAAATACGCAGGCACAGTGATAACGGCGCCTGTCAATTCTTCACCAAGTGTCTCAACGGCGCGTTGTTTCAATGATTTTAAGATCTCTGCGGAGACTTGTATTGGGTTAACATTACCTTGTGCCGTGACAAACGTGGGCATGCCGGTGTTGTCTAAAAACTGGTAGGGAAGATGCTTCCATTGGGCGGTAACATCATCGACATTACGACCTATGAATCGTTTGACCGAAACAATTGTATTCGAAGGATCGTCAGCCGCATTCAATCTGGCTGTATTACCCACAAGCAAGTGGTCGTGTGTGTACTGAACAACGGATGGCAGCAGGAATTTACCATCTGCATCAGGTAACGTCTCACAAACGCCACTTCTCATTGCCGATATCAGTGAGTTGGTAGTACCCAAATCTATGCCCACACCTATCTTTTTTTGGTGCGGTGCACTCGATTGACCCGGCTCTGAAATTTGCAATAATGCCATGCATTATTCCTTGTAAATTATGCGCCTAAACGCTTCTCTTCTAATTCGCTTCTAAGCTTGGTAAAGAACTTTAGTTTGGTCAACGCTGACGCTGCATTTTGATTTGAAGCTGTTTCATTTTTTGCCAAGGATTCGGAAATGTGCTTTTCAATCGCATTTTGCTGAGAGTCAATGACGTTCGTGAGATCATCCAACGCATTTGCCGTGTCTGCCTGTGACATGGCGTCGCGCAGTTCCATTTGCTGCATTAAAAATTCTGTATCATTTAACGATGCATTAGCATCGGGCAATGGATAATTACGTAGCTGAAGTATATGTTCTGTGCGTGAAACAGGTGATAGCAGCACGTGATAAGCATAATTGATTTGTGCGTTTTTCTGCATGTACATGCGTTTTTGAGCGTCGCTAGCACTGGCGAATTTATCAGGATGCGTCAGGCGTTGAAGCTTTTGATAATGAGTTCTGAGCTTTTCTAAGTCGATATCAAAGGCCATTTCAATCTGAAAAAGATCAAAGTAATTCATCTTTGCATTTACGCACTTCACTAGACAGTGAAGCTTTCACCGCATCCACATTCACCGTTAACATTCGGGTTATTGAATTTAAACCCTTCGTTAAGTCCTTCTTTACCAAAATCAAGCTCAGTACCATCGAGATAGGCGAGACTCTTACCATCAACAATGACCTTTACGCCTTTGTCTTCAAACACTTCGTCTTCCGCATTTAATTCATCTACGAATTCTAATACGTAAGCAAGACCAGAGCAGCCCGTGGTTTTAACGCCAAGCCGGATCCCTACACCACCACCGCGATTTTCCAAAAAGGATATGGCTCTGTCTGCTGCTGCCTGCGTAATTGTTACTGCCAATTCAAAACTCCAATATCAGATGAAATATCAATTAATAAAAGATGGGATTGTAGTCTACCTAAATACCTGCTTTGCTTGAGGTGCGCAATAGGGCAGGTAGCCAATTACGCCTTTTTCTCTTTGTAATCTGCAACGGCTGCCTTGATAGCATCTTCTGCTAATATCGAGCAATGGATCTTAACGGGCGGAAGCGCCAGCTCTTGCGCGATATCCGTATTTTTGATCTCAGCGGCCTCATCAATTGATTTCCCTTTCACCCATTCGGTAACAAGGGAGCTGGATGCGATCGCAGAGCCGCATCCGTATGTCTTAAACTTTGCGTCTTCTATCACGCCATTGTCGTTTATTTTTAACTGCAATCGCATGACATCCCCACACGCTGGGGCCCCTACCATACCCGTTGCTACAGTTGGATCGTCCGATTCGAATGAACCAACGTTACGTGGATTTTCATAATGATCGATTACCTTGTTGCTATAAGCCATAACAATTCACTCCAATAATAATTTGGTTAAAACCGTTTGTTGCACTAATGGTGCGCCCACTCAACCGATTCCAGGTCAACGCCATCTTTAAACATATCCCATAGTGGGGACATTTCTCTCAATTTTACTATTGCGTCACGAACCACTTTAATGACATGGTCGATTTCCTGTTCTTTCGTAAAACGGCCAACGCTGAAACGAATTGAACTATGCGCCAGCTCATCATTCATGCCCAACGCTCTTAGTACATAAGAAGGTTCTAAACTTGCAGATGTACACGCGGAACCGGATGATACAGCCATGTCCTTAAGTGCCATTATCAGGCTCTCACCCTCGACATAGTTAAAACTGACATTCAATGCGCCCGCAACGCGACGCTCAAGATCACCATTTAAGTAGACTTCTTCAATGTCTTTAATGCCATTCCACAACTTATCACGCAGCATCTTAATGCGTTCGTTGTCATTTGCCATGTCTTCTTTTGCGATGCGAAATGCTTCGCCCATACCGACGATTTGGTGTGTTGCAAGGGTGCCAGAGCGCATACCTCTTTCATGCCCACCACCATGCATTTGCGCTTCAATTCTTACGCGTGGCTTTCTTCTGACATAAAGTGCACCGATCCCTTTCGGTCCGTACGTTTTATGTGCTGAAAAAGACATTAAATCGACCTTTAGCGTATGAAGGTCAATTGGCACCTTGCCGGTACTTTGCGCTGCGTCAACATGAAAAACGATCTTGCGCTCTCTGCAAATTTCGCCAATAGCTTCGATATCTTGAATTACACCAATTTCGTTATTTACATGCATAACGCTAATTAAAATGGTGTCTTCACGTATTTCTGCTTTCAGCTTTTCCAAATCCAACAAACCATTTTTTTCCGGCAGCATATACGTTACTTCAAAGCCTTCTCGCTCTAGTTGACGAGCGGCATCGAGCACCGCTTTGTGCTCCGTCTTTAAGGTAATGACGTGCTTGCCGCGCTTTTTGTAAAAATGTGCAGCACCTTTCAATGCAAGGTTGTTAGATTCCGTTGCACCTGAAGTAAATACAATTTCTCTAGGGTCGGCATTGACCAAGTCAGCTACTTGGTTACGCGCTATGTCGACAGCTTCTTCGGCCATCCATCCAAACTTATGTGATCTGGATGCGGGGTTACCAAAATTACCTTCAAGCGCCAGGCACTCAGTCATTTTTTCAACAACTCTCGGATCTACAGGCGTTGTGGAAGCGTAATCCAAGTAAATCGGTAATTTAACAGAACTCATTGTTTACTCCGCTTATAGTTGCATATTTATATTAATGTTATCTACGAGGTTACCCGGCACTTTGGACTGTCTTGAGGCAACATTTTTCACCTCATTTTTTGCCATCAGTTCACCTAGCGTAATCTCGTTTAAAAAGGACGCTATCCTATCGCTTAAATCTTGCCATAGGCTGTGGGTAAGACACCTCTCTCCACCTTGGCAGTCCGAGTTACCACTGCAACGCGTTGCATCGATCGATTCATTGACCGCACAAATCACTTCACCTATTGCGATTTCTTCAGCATCTCTGCCCAACAGATAACCACCACCGGGGCCCCTCACACTGCTCACCAGTTTCTTCTTCCGCAATTTGGCAAACAATTGTTCGAGGTATGACAGTGAGATATCTTGGCGTTCTGATATGTCCGCTAACGGCACAGGACCCGCCTGAGAATTAATCGCCACATCAAGCAATGCAGTGACTGCATATCTGCCTTTTGAAGTTAACTTCATGGTCAATAGCACCCTTTTAGTTGTCGCTGTATAGTCTAATTACTTGACTATTTTTGTCAAGTATTTATCCGACTAAATTACTAGGTTATTATTGGATGTAATTTCAAGCGATCGCGAAATTGTGTGTCTATGCAGTGTATAGCCAGTCTAACCTTTGCTTATCTTGTCTACAGAAGAAAGCATTCCCCTCAATATATTAAGTTCTCGCCTGTCCGGTCTGGCTCGATTAAATAGGCGTCTTAGCCTTTGCATAATGATACCTGGATGATTTGGCCTAATAAAACCAGTACTCGAGAGCGTGTCCTCAAGGTGTTGGTAAAAACCCTCAAGGTCTTTAGCGAGTGGATACACGCTTTCTTCATCAGTTGTGCGTTTCGAACTGTCTAGATAGCTCATCCTCACTTCGTAACACAGCGTTTGTACTGCGGCCGCCAGATTTAATGAGCTGTATTGAGGATTCGCGTCAATGCACACATGAAAATGACACTGCTGAAGTTCTTCATTCGTCAGCCCATTTGCTTCTCGCCCAAACACTAACGCGACTTTCGAGAATTGCGCTTCTTCGACAAGTTTTTTTCCGCATTCCCTTGCACTCAGCATAGGCCATGAAAGTGTTCTACTGCGTGCAGACGTTCCTATGATTAATGCGCATTCTTCAACCGCCGATGCCAAATCTTTAACTATCACAGCGTTTTGCAACACATCTGCGGCACCAGCGGCCAGTGCTGTACTTTTGCCATCAGGATGTGACAAAGGGCTAACGAAGCAAAGGTCTGACAACCCCATTGTTTTCATTGCGCGGGCTGCCGAGCCCATGTTACCCGTGTGTGATGTGCTCACCAGAACAATCCTGACGTTTTCCAGCATTTTTTTCTTCATCATCCAAAAACGGCGCGTAATATATCACGTCCCAAATTCGCTTTCACTAGCAGTGTATGTTTGTTAGACTTCGCGCCACTTATCACCTCGCATAGGTAAATGACGAGGTGTTCAATTCGCTCTTTACTACTGACAGGTAACAAAATATGCATGCAATGTTAAACATTGGCGTGAGAGCCGCGCGCGCCGCGGGTCGCGTCATTACGAAAGGATACGAAAACACAAGCGACTTGCGTGTAACAAGCAAAGGTGTGAGCGATTTTGTCACCGAAATTGACAGTGAAGCTGAGCAAACAATCATTGCAACCATCCAAAAATCCTATCCTGACCATGCATTCATTGGAGAGGAAAGCGGGAAGACTGAAGGCGATAACACATTTGTATGGGTTATCGATCCTCTTGATGGTACGACTAATTTTATCCGCGGAATACCTCATTTCAGCATCAGCATCGCACTGTTGTACAAAGGTAAATTAGACCAAGCGGTCGTTTTTGATCCTATAAGAGGTGAGTTGTTCACCGCCAGTCGTGGCGCCGGTGCGCAGCTCAATGGCTATCGAATTAGAGTGACATCTCCTAAAAGCCTTGAAACGTCAGTCCTTGCGACAGCCCTGCCATTTAGAAATAAAGACGACTATCCGGAAGCAATAGAAAAATTCAATTCTCTGTTTCTTGCTTCAGAGGATGTTCGACGTATGGGTTCAGCGGCGCTTGATTTAGCTTATGTAGCTGCAGGTCGATACGATGGCTACTTTGAAAAAGGCCTAAAGTCCTGGGATATAGCTGCGGGTTCCCTCATTGTAAGAGAAGCAGGCGGTTTATGCACTGACTACAGCGGCAACAATGACCCCGTTTATGATGAGTTAAGTCAGCCAGGTACTGCAAATGGCATCGTCGCGGGCAGTCCAAAAACCGTTCAGCAAATGGTAAAAGTACTAAAATAGCGAAATGCAGAAAGGCACCTGCGCATCGCAGTTATGCATATATCTCAACCTGATCACAATGGAATGGCCAAGTTCATACTGATGCTTTGGCTCACCCATTCTGCCTCCGGATCGGATTCCCTGCCAATATCATAGGCTAACCTATCAATAACAAATTCTGCGGTTAACGCACGTCCATTGTTTTTTAACATAAACTCAACAGGCAGTGTTTTTCCACGCAAACTCAATGTCCCAGTGACACGATATTCGTCTCCCTCCACTGCTTCGATGGTTTCGCTTTCGAATGTTGCGGTTGGGTGATTCTCTACATCAAACCAATCTCCTTCTGGCAGTGTCGAATCATAGGTACTGTCACCTGTTTCGGCAGATGCGAGCTGAAATGTTGCAATTATTTTAGGCGAGATTGACGGAGGTAAAACAAGGCTCGCTTGCCACTCTTTGAACTTACCCTCAAACGTCATCCCTGCGTGCTCGCCGGCAAATCCAAGAACACCTTCATCAGCAGATACAATCAACTCTGATGCTGTTGTATGAATGCAAAAGAGCAAACTAACTAATATTCCATAAACGTATTTCATTGTTTCCCTCATTGTTCCCTGCTCCACCACATTCGGCGTAAAAGATTCAATTGATGCGTTCTTTTGTGATAAAAGACTGCAAGTATGTGGCCTAAAATAAGCAAAATAGCTGTGTAAGCAAGTAGCATATGTGTCCAATTGGCGATGGTTTCAACCGTTTCATTGCGTTCCACAAATGGAATATGTGGCCATTTTATCCAATCGACGAAAACAAACGTAGGTAGCCCAAACGGACTTGCTGATACCATGAACCAGCCGCTGATAGGGATCATGAATAAAGCAGCATAAAGGACGATATGGCCAAGACCTGCTATCCGCTGGTGATCTGCGGATAAAGACTGCGGCAACCTAGGGGGTTTAACAAACAATCTCACAAGCATTCTCAAGATAACTAAGTTCAATACGACTACGCCTGCAGCTTTATGCCATTGATAGAGTTTGAATTGGTCCGCGCGGCTGATATCAATATTCACCATATACAGCCCTGTACCGATAAGAGCAAAAACACCGAGCGCTGTTAACCAGTGCAACAGGATGGCTATACTGTGGTAACGGCTATTCATCATTGGTTTTAAAAAATTCCCCTTCAATCATAACGTCTACTTCATCACCGATATTGGGCACATATTTAGTCATACCAAATTCTGAACGCGTTATTGTTGTGGTTGCAGAAAATCCCATGGTAGGCTTCCTAGTAAACGGTTGGACCTTCATCGCACCATTAAATGTGACGTCTAAATCAACAACCTTGGTTACACCGAGAAACGTTAGATTCCCACTCATCGTTGCGGTGTTTTCTGAGGTCATTTTTATCTTTGTTGATACGAACTCAATTTTTGGAAAAACTTCCGAATTAAACCACCCTTTATCTGTTGCCAAAATTTTATCGAAGTCCTTTTCATCAGCATCGGGATACGCTGTTTGAATTGACATCGGATTGATTGACGCAAATACCTTTGAGGCTTGAACGTTATTCGCATTATATTGAATACTGGCATCAAAATCCGCAAAACGAGCGACGTAATTAGAAAGACCTAAATGCGAGACTTTCCATACTATGCTTGCATGCGCCAAGTCCAATGTATAAGTGCCATTTGGCATATCATTAAATGGACTTTTAGCAAAAACCCATGAGATACAACTGGCGGTGAGGATGGTTAGACCAAGCGCGAGAACACGAACAGATTTCATATTTTTTCTCCTTTTTACAGGATACGAGACAACGGCATAAATAGTTGCTGAAAAATTCAATCTGCTCTAGTATACGAGACTTCAAAAGACGCAGGTTTTATGCGTTCTGGTGATGTTTGTAAGTGTCTTAAAACACCGATAACAACTAAAAGGCACAAACAATAGCAAAAGGGAGTCCCATACATGGCTGCTCATGGATTTAGGCGTATGAGTTTTAGTGTAAGCGCCATCATTTTTGCAATTCTGGTTATATCTGGTTTCCTGACCATCAGTAATATTGTTGGCGAACAAAGCAAACAACAGCAACAATCCGTCTCCCCCGTTTTTTCGCTGTTTGAAAACGAAATTCTTACCCCGATGCACATCGCAAAAACCTTGGCAGACGCAGGTATATTCGAGCAATACTTCATCCAAGATGAGCCTGATGAAGCAGCGCTTATGGCTCAACTATCTGCGCTTGAGGAAAAGTTTGGATACACGTTTTATCTCGCCCATGATGCATCGAGAAAACAATTTAACTCAGATGGCAGAGTATTTGACCTAATTGAGGGTGATGTCATATGGTATTTTGCACTTAAGAATGAGTTCGACTCTGACGTCCAAGCCGTGTTGGGCAACAGAGAAGATGTGCATTTGTACATCGACGTGCGTCAATACGATACTGAAGGTCAGTTCAGCGGTTTCGTTGGTCTTGGAAAGTCCCTATCCGAATTCATCGATTCTTTTGCAGACTTCAGAAAACGATACGGCCATGAATTTATTTTTGTGAACAATAGACATCAGATCGTCTTATCGTCATTGGATGACCTTGCACCTCAAGAGGCCATAGAAGAGGACGGCGTTATCGGCATCAAGAACATCAGTGATGTTGAATGGTTTGAAAGCTTTAGCCAACATGCCGCCGGCAGTGAAGAACCAAGTGAAGTCGTATCAAGTGGTACTGGAGACTTGCTCGTCTCTCAATTGACCCTGCAAAATTTGAACTGGCAACTATATCTCGTCACACCTTTAAATATCCGTCAGGCCGAAGTGAACAAATCATTCGCACTTTATGTGGCCGGTGGCTTAGTTGCCTTTTTCATTATTTATAATATTTTGCAGCGTCTTATTGAAGGATACATGAATAAGATAAGCCGCAAGATCAATAAAGATAGGCTGAGTGAGCTTCCAAACCGAGAACACGCAAGTTTGTTTTTTTCTATCAAACGCAAAAAACAGCGACAAATGTCAATTGTATTGGCAGACATTGATGGACTTGGCGACATCAATTCTACCTACGGTAATTTGGCTGGCGACAAAGTTGTACAAGAAATATCAAAAATTCTTCAAACCACACTTACTGGTGACAACATTGTGGTCAGATGGGAAGGTGAAGAATTCGTAATGATCATGCCAGATGTCGAACTATCGTCTGCCAGCGACATGGCTGAAGAGTGCAGAACAAGTATCGAAAACCATCAATTCCAGTTAGGCGAACACAACGTGAAACTTACGGCCAGTTTTGGTGTGTTTGCCTCTCGCCAATATGAAGATACGCTTGATGTCATGGTCAAACGGGCAGCTAAAGCGCTTGATATGGCGAAGGCAGCAGGCAAGAATCAAATCGCTCAAGCAGCGTAAATTCATCCTCTAATTGAACTTTTAGATTTTTACAAAATCTTGTCCTAAGCTGACAGTGTTATTGAAGAGGAATGCTATGGATATTCAAAAACTCGTAAGTGGACTTTCCAAATCAGGCGCAATGCATGGTTTCTTAGGCGGTGTCGCGGGGGGTAGTGTGACCAACATGCTTGTTGGAAAAAAGAGTAAAAAAATGGGCAAATCGGCAGTAAAAATAGGTGCGCTTGCCGCCGTCGGTGGCCTCGCCTGGAAGGCGTATCAAAATTACTCTAGCAAACAATCCGCTCAAACGTTCGGTAATGCTTCGAATCAACGATTTCAATATCAGCCTGCTCAACTCACTGAGCAGTCGTTTGAACAGGTCGTTGACAGTAAAAATGAATCTGGCCAGATGCTAATAATGCGCGCAATGATATGCGCAGCATACGCTGACGGCCATATCGATCACAGTGAGAGGGAACGCATATTTGCGCAAGTTGATCAGATGGCGCTGAGTGTTGAAGAAAAAGCCACACTATTTGACGAATTGAGAAACCCGCTTAATGTTGAACAACTTGTGCAGTATGTACCAGACGCGCAAACGGGATTGGAAGTATATGCTGCGAGTGCTTCAGCAATAGACCTCAATCAATCTGTTTCGCAAACATTTTTAGATGACTTGGCGATGCAACTTTGCATTCCAACTGAACTGAAAACGCAAATTCATCAAGAACTGTCTATTTAGAGTGTGTCTAAGTCTTCGCCTTCCTTCTCTATTTCTGGCGGCATCAAGTCTTCCTTGCTTATACCCAAAGCAAGGGCGACTGAGCTAGCAACATAAATAGATGAATAGGTACCTATAAACACGCCCATCAATAACGCCGTTGCGAAACCGTGTATCAATGCACCGCCTTTGAAAAATAGCGCAAGTAATACCAGTATTGTCGTTAAAGATGTAACAAGTGTGCGATTAAGGGTCTGAGTGAGTGAGATATCAATGATCTCTGAAGGCGAACCTTTTCTGACTTTCCGGAAGTTTTCACGGATCCTATCCGACACAACGATAGTGTCGTTTAATGAATAACCAATAACAGCAAGCAATGCTGCCAAAACGGTTAAGTCGAACTCCAATTGCAGGATGGAAAATAGGCCCAACACAATGATAACGTCATGAGCAAGTGCTGCAACAGAGCCTAATGCAAAGCGCCACTCAAAACGCATTGCCACATAAATCAAAATACAAATGAGCGCGACTAACATGGCAAGACCGCCCTGCTCAGTCAGCTCTTCGCCAACATTGGGACCAACAAATTCAATGCGATCGCGCGTTGCCGAAGGGGTTGCAGCTATCAGTATGTCAACTACTTCGTCACCTATAGTTTCTTTTGGAATGTCATCTCTCGGTGCGACTCTTATAATGACATCTTGGCTACTGCCAAAATTCTGTACGACCGCATCAGGAAATTGGTATTCATTGTTATCTGAAGCCAATTCAGTGCGAATGGATTCAAGATTAGCACCGTCTGGGTATTTCATTTGCACAACCGTGCCGCCAGTAAAATCCAGCCCCCAATTCAATTGATTGACTACTAGAGAGCCAATCGATGCGATTAATAAAATCGCTGAGAAAACTAGCGCAGTCATGCGCAGTTTCATGAATTTGATGGTGCTGCTTAACTTTATAATCTGAAACGACATGTTATCCCCTTCGCCTAAATCGCAAGACTCTGGGTCCGTCGTCCGCCCCAAATTAAATTAACCAGTACTCGAGTTACTATGATTGCAGTAAACATTGATGTGATAATACCGATCATTAGCGTTATTGAAAAACCCTTGATCGGGCCCGTACCAACGGCAAATAGAATGAGACCTGCAATGAACGTTGTGATATTAGCATCTAAAATGGTTGAGAACGCATTATCATAGCCATAATGAATCGATTGTTGAGGGCTTCGACCATCTCTTATCTCTTCGCGAATACGCTCGAAGATAAGTACATTTGCATCAACAGCCATCCCCACCGTCAATACGATACCAGCCATGCCTGGTAATGTCAGCGTCGCGCCTGGTATCAATGACATAACACCTATAATCATAATAACGTTTGTCACCAGTGCGATATTGGCTACAACACCAAATGCACGATAATAAATAAGCATGAAAATCAATACGCCGATCAAACCATAGATGATTGCCGTCTGACCTAGTTCGATGTTTTCTTTACCAAGACTTGGACCGACGGTTCTTTCTTCAACGATTTGAATGGGTGCGATTAACGCGCCAGCTCTGAGTAATAGTGCAAGCTCTCTAGCCTCGGCAGAAGAATCAAGACCAGTAATGACGAAGCTTGAGCCCAAATGTGCTTGAATAGTAGCTACATTGATCACTTCTTCTTTCTTTTCGAAGATAGTATTGCCTTCAGCATCTACTTTATCGGTGGGTTCAAATTCGATAAAAATCGTTGCCATTGGCTTGCCAATGTTATTTTTCGTCGCTCTGGACATTAGACTTCCGCCTTTTCCATCCAGGTTGATGTTCACTTGAGGAAAGCCATTTTGGTCCAAACTGTTGTTTGCATCGACAATGTGGCTGCCTTCAAGCATGACGTCACCTTGCAACAATACCGGCCTGCCATCTCTTGTATAGAGCAGTTTAGAACGCGGCGGGACGCGTCCTCTCACAGCGCTCTCGACATCCCCTTCTTCGTCAGTCAATCGAAATTCCAGTGTTGCAGTTGCATTGAGGATCTCTTTTGCTCTGGCCGTGTCTTGTATACCAGGAAGCTGAACGACTATACGGTTTTCGCCTTGCTTTTGTACCAACGGCTCAGCAACACCAAGCTGGTTCACTCGATTTCTTATAATCGTAATGTTTTGTTTAACTGCGTAGTCTTGAATCTCTTTTAACCTGACTTGTGTGTATTCCGCGCGAAGCGTCAAGTCATCAATTTCGGTGTAGGTCATCTCAACTAGATTATTTCGCAAAAAGAATTGTGCCCTTTCAAGCACATCAGGATCGCGAAATGTGATTTCGAGTACATTGCCAATCTCGCGAACACTGCGGTATCGCAACCCTTCCTCTCTCAGTCTCGTTTGGATCTCTGAACGAGCACTATCAAGCGACTTTTCCAGCGCAGTGTTCATATCCACTTCCATAAGAAAATGGACGCCGCCTCTTAAATCCAAGCCCAGTTTCATGGGCTCAGCACTTAAGTTCTTTAACCAATCCGGCGTATCCGGTGCTAGATTCATCGCAACTGAATAATCATCACCAAACTCGTCATCCAACGCTTCTCTGGCAATTAACTGCGTGTCAGAATCAAACACTCTAATCAACAGTTGTTCACCTTCAAATTCAATCTTTTTAACTTCTATTTGCTTTGTTGTGAGGACCGCTTCCACACGTTCACTCAAAGACTGGTCAACGACTGTTGTCCTTGTTGCTGAAATTTGTATTGCGTGGTCTTCTCCATATATGTTGGGCAGCGCATAAAGTCCGCACAACAACAGAACAAAGATGACGGTAATATATTTCCATAACGGGGTTTGGTTTAACACGTATTCGTCCAGCCTTCGATATGCACGTTTATATGTGTGCGCTTAGTTGAGCGATTTCATCGTACCTTTGGGCAAAACAGCCGATACTGCCGTCTTTTGCACAATGATGTTATTGCTATCATTTAACATGACTTCTATGAAATCCTTATCTTCAGCCACCTTAGTTATTTTTCCAACTAAACCGCCTTGCGTTAGCACTTCATCCCCTTTCGCTAATTCTGATACGAGCTTTTTATGCTCCTTAACGCGTTTTGCTTGTGGACGATAGAGTAGAAAATAAAAAATCAAGCCCATAACGCCGAGCATGATTAGTGGTCCAAAGCCACCGCCTGGTCCAGCGCCTGCGTCTTGAGCATAAGCCGGGGAAATAAAAAAACTCATGATAGATTCCTTCTTATTTTAATTTGTCGTTTCAAGTGTGCGCATTGTCAGCTGATTCATTCGACAGCGGTGGCACATCCATATCTTTTTGTGTGTAAAACTGTTCCACAAATTCATCCAGAGTATTTGTGCTTATTGCGTCTCTCAATCCCTTCATCAGGTTTTGGTAATAGCGCAAATTGTGTATCGTATTTAGTCTAGCACCGAGTATTTCGTTGCATCTGTCTAAGTGATGTAAATATGACCGGGTGTAGTTTTTACAAGTGTAGCAATCACAATTTTTATCTAAAGAGCCAGTATCGGTTTTATGTTTAGCATTGCGGATTTTGACCACGCCTTCGCTCGTGAAGAGATGACCGTTTCTCGCATTTCGGGTCGGTATTACGCAGTCAAACATATCAATACCACGGCGCACCCCTTCAACGAGATCTTCCGGTTTACCAACACCCATTAAATAACGCGGTTTGTGGCTTGCAATTTTCGGCGCTGTGTATTCGACAATACGCAACATGTCTTCTTTTGGCTCGCCCACTGACAGTCCGCCAATGGCATATCCATCAAACCCAATTTGCTCCAAGCCAGCCAAAGATACATCTCGTAAGTCTTCAAACATGCCACCTTGGACAATACCAAAAAGCGCCGCATGACTATCGCCATGTGCCTCTTTACTGCGCTTGGCCCACCGCAGTGAAAGCTCCATCGAGTCTTTGACTTGTTCTTTAGTCGCGGGAAAAGGCGTGCATTCGTCAAAAATCATGACAATGTCGGAGCCCAAGTCTCTTTGAACTTGAATCGATTTTTCGGGGGTTAACATGATTTTTTCGCCGTTGATTGGCGAGCGGAATTCGACACCATCTTCAGTGATTTTTCGCAATTCTCCCAGTGAAAACACTTGGAAACCGCCAGAATCAGTGAGAATCGGTTTATTCCAGTGCATAAAATCATGCAAATCACCATGTTGTTTTATGATTGACGTGCCCGGACGAAGCATAAGGTGGAATGTATTGCCTAAGCAGATATGCGCACCAGATGCTTCAAGCTCCTCTGGCGTCATACCTTTTACTGTGCCATATGTGCCCACAGGCATAAAGGCAGGCGTCTCAACAACACCGCGCGGAAATACTAATTGGCCTCGACGTGCCTTTCCATCCGTGTTCAGTAAGTTAAACTTCATTGTCTCTTTAAGCTTTGGGCGATTAAAAAAGTCGCGAGAGTATAGCAAAGAAGCGTTACCCTGGCAGCATCAATTCAGCGTTTAATAAATGTCAGTATAAGTCGTCATTTGAGGTAGCGAAAATTGTGAATTACATTAATAAATGGTCGCAGATGCTTTTAGCGCTCAATGAACATTGCGTCACCGTAGCTGAAAAATCGGTATTCTTTTAAAATCGCATGTTGGTATGCATTTAAGATGTTTTCTCGACCTGCAAATGCACTTATTAACATGATCAACGTCGACTGAGGAAGATGAAAGTTAGTAAGCATGGCATCAACGACTTTGAACTCAAACCCTGGATATATAAAAATCTCGGTATCATCGAAAAAAGTCGAAATCAGATCATCACTCGCACTGGCTGCCGATTCAATCGAACGAACGCTGGTAGTACCTACAGCGATTATGCGTTTTCCTCGTGATTTCGTCCGTGATATAGCATCAACCACAGATTGAGGCACTTCAGCGTATTCGGCGTGCATCTTATGATCACGAATGTTCTCAACCCGCACGGGTTGGAAGGTACCAGCACCTACATGAAGCGTAACAAACTCGATATTCACACCCTTAGAAGCGATTTTGTCCAAGATCGCATTGTCAAAATGTAAACCAGCTGTCGGCGCAGCAACAGCACCCGGTTTTTTGTTATAGACGGTTTGATACCGCTCCTTGTCACTTTCTTGGTCCGGACGGTCAATATAAGGAGGCAAAGGCATATGACCGTGTTCTTCCAGCAATTTAAAGACATCATCTTGCGCTTCAAAACAAATGTGAAACAGACTCTCCTCTCGTCCA
>JBCDMA010000025.1:0-21102 GCA_038744645.1 Pseudomonadota bacterium
GCAGGCATTTTAAGGGGATTGTCTTTTCTGAGATCATTGTCATTTGGCAGCGGTTGACCTGTGAAGGCATGTAGAAAGGCTTCGCAAAGCAGTTCAGAGTTGGTCGCATGCCTCAAGTTATTCACCTGCCGTCGAGTACGTTCATCCGTAAGCACCTTTAACACTTGAATAGGGATGGACACCGTTACCTTTTTAACTTGCTCGCTCTTTTTTCCATGCTCAGCGTATGGGTGTATATACTCGCCGTTCCATTTAGCCATTGCGACGTTTTCTTTATTCATTTACTACATATTTAAAATTCTATCGATATTATAAAAAAGGTCAATCTAGACGTATAAACTTCTTGACGTCTAGACGTGTTTTACGTATTTTCGCCGTCTGCACGGCTAAATGGTCTTCGTTATGGTATCTTATGCGCAAGGGGTTGATGCGCTCAATCAATCAATTTCAGAACTCAGAGACATCGACGTTTCGTTTGAATTCTTCCCTCCGAAAACACCCACAATGGAGACAACATTGTGGAAATCCATCGAACGTTTAGCACCATTAAAACCCAAATACATGTCAGTAACCTATGGCGCCAATAGCGGTGAACGCGATCGAACGCACGAGATTGTTAAGCAAATTCAACAGAAAACGGATGTGTCAACAGCGCCTCATCTCACTTGTGTCGATGCAAGTGCAGATGAATTAAAGGGTATTGCAAAAGATTACTGGAAATCGGGCATTAAACGCATTGTTGCGTTACGCGGTGATTTGCCTGATAACATGGCCAAACCAGACTTATATGCAGTGGATTTAGTCGGGCTGTTGCGAGACGTTGCTGACTTTGATATCAGCGTTGCTGCTTATCCTGAAAAACACCCTGAAGCACCGAGTGACCAGTTTGACTTGCTAAACTTGAAACGAAAGAACGAAGCGGGCGCAACAGAAGCAATAACGCAGTTTTTTTTCGATACAAGTGTATTTTTGAGGTTCAGAGACAGAGCAGCGGCGGCAGGGATTGATTTGGATATTGTCCCTGGAATATTGCCTGTGACCAACTACCAAACACTGCTGCGATTTGCAGGGTTCACCAATGTTCATGTGCCGAGTTGGTTACATAAAATGTTTGATGGTTTAGATGAAGACGATCAGGCTACGCGAAATCTCATCGGCGCAAACATTGCAATGGATATGGTAAAGGTACTCGCAAAAGAGGGCGTTAAGCACTTTCACTTTTATACACTCAATCGCAGCGAATTGAGCTACGCTATCTGCCATATGCTGGGCGTACGAAAATGACCCTTCCCATGTAGCGCCGGCTATAGCTCAGTGTAACAGGGCTTGGCAGCTTGCTGGTAACGTCGTAAACTAGCATTAATATTCACTGCGGCTGATTGTTTTGGTTACCAAAAACGACATACTGCTGTATCTGAATGCGCGCAAACCTTTATTAATTGCGATCTTCAGTTCATTCATTAAGTACCTCAGGCAAGAGCGTATAACGGTGTCCGCAGGGCATCTGGCATTTGTGAGTTTATTGTCGCTAGTGCCTGTACTGATGGTCTTCTTAATGATTATGTCTGCGTTTCCAGCCTTTGCTGAGGTACGCACGCAGTTTGAAGACTTCATTTTTAACAACTTTGTTCCGCATGCGGGTGACATCGTAAAGCAATATACCGGCGAGTTTGTTGCCAACGCCTCCGGTATGGGCGCGGTCAGTATTGGAAGCTTACTGGTGGTTGCGCTGTTATTAATTTCCAATATTGATAAAACGTTTAACCACCTATGGCGAACAAAAGACGAACGTCCGTTCATTTATACCTTTGCCATTTACTGGATGATAATTACGCTGGGTCCGCTGCTTATTGGCAGCAGTATCGCTGTCAGTTCTTATTTGGCGACCATTGCAGCATTTGCTGATGATTATACGCCAGGTCTTGGCACAGCGGCGCTTAAAATGGTGCCCAGTGCAGCAGCGATCGGGGCATTTTTGATTCTGTATATGGTCGTTCCCAATCGTCCAGTACGTGCAAAATATGCACTTTTTGGCGCTATGTTGGCCACCATCTTGTTTGAATTTACAAAAAAAGGTTTTGCGTTTTATGTCGCCAGTTTTCCAAATTATCAAGTTATATATGGTGCACTTGCAAGTATCCCTTTGCTGTTTCTGTGGGTGTATTTATCGTGGCTGGTCGTATTAGTAGGTGCGATTTTTACTTATACAGTAACCATAACCTGTGAAAGTTTCTATCACAGTGAAGAAACGGAAGAAGGTATCGTTAATGACTCAACCAATGCCGATGACCCAATTAACAGTGCGCAGTCATCGAAAAGCTCAAAGAAGATGCATGTAGTAGAGTAGAAATAGACGAGTCATACGATTCGTAGTTGCCCTATTACGCCAGCATTGTCGCAAATTTTTCCACCAGTTCATCCAAAGTTTCTTCATTGAATGGGTCTGGAATAATGCATTCTACTGGGCAGACTTTAACGCAGTTTGGTTCGTCATAATGACCAACGCATTCAGTGCATTTCTGCGAGTTTACTTCGTAAATTTCCTCGCCCATGTCGATAGCTTCGTTAGGACACTCTGCAGGGCAGAGGTCACAGTTGATGCATTCGTCAGTAATTTTAAGTGCCATAAATTATTACCTCTTTCACCATTATCAGCGCGTTAATGAATCGCTTACATGGCTATCATAAATTAAGGCGCAATGTCTTTATTGATCATTGTCAACAACGACAAGGTTATAGAGGTATTTTTACATGATGTTAGTGTGTTTAGGCTAAGGCTCGCACTTTAGCGATCATCTAATATTAAGAATTTCAGCTGTAAACGACTTGCGTAAATAGAAGCCTCGCGGCCGAGTTTTTATAATATTGCCTTCTTCGCCAATAGCAGACGTCAGCGCTTGTCCATTGGCTGCTTTCGGCCGCAGCTGCATAACCTCGCCAATACCGGCAGTAATCTCTTCAACGCGACCCAGGCAAATCATATCCATGAGTTCTTCCCAGTCCTGTTTCATACGTTGATTTTGTTCAATTGATGGATGCCACAAAATAGCGTGACCAATGAGCCGATCACTCACAGGGATCTCCCGCTCTCCTTGGATTGGAAGCCAAAGGACTTTTTGTAGTTTGTTTCGTACGTTGCTCGTTTCCCAAGTAACCTTATGATTACCCAACAATGGTGCATAGCAAACATAGGTTGTTTCAAGTGGGGTGTTGTCATAGGACAAGGGGATTGTCTTGAGCTCAATACCTAACTCAGGGAAATCTTGTTGCGGTTTACTGCCAGCAGTGGCACCAAGTGCGGTTTCAATTAGCATACCCACCCAGCCTTTTTTCTTTTTCAGGTTAGCGGGTACCTTGAGTTGAAGCGTCTCAGCAAGCTCTCCAAGTGTATAGCCTGCCAAGGCTCGACTATTCTTTAACAGACTATCTTGCGCTTCTGTAATCTCGTTTAACGTCACAAAACGATCGCTGGTGATAACTTCTTCTTTGATTAATGTTAAGTTTATGAAAGAATGGTGAAATATTAAAGGTAAAGTGCGCTAGGTAATCTTTGTGATAGATAACGAAGGATTCCGCGCGAATGTTGGCATAATCATTTGTAATAGTGGCGGTCAGATTTTCTGGGCAAGACGTTACAATCAGCATTCATGGCAATTCCCGCAAGGTGGAATTGACCAAGGCGAAACAGCCGAACAAGCGATGTATAGAGAGCTATACGAAGAAGTTGGGCTAAAAAAAGAGCATGTGAAAATCCTTGCAGTGAGCCGAAACTGGCTTAGGTATAAATTGCCTAAGCGGCTTGTTCGACAAGGTAATGATCCTGTGTGTATCGGTCAGAAACAAAAGTGGTTTTTGTTAACGATGACATGCGAGGAGAAGGCGGTTGACTTAACAGCATCGGGTCATCCCGAGTTTGACGATTGGCGATGGGTTAGCTACTGGTATCCTATCAGGAATGTCGTTGCTTTTAAGCGCGATGTATACAGAAGGATCTTGAAAGAGTTCAGTAATTTGGCGATGAATGCTTACAGAAACTCCAGTGGAGCCTCCAAAAAAAACCGCAAACGCCATCGCCAAAAACTTCGCTCAAATGTCAGTACGTAACTGTCAACAATTAATCTACCGCGATCTTATATTTTTTGCGTTTTATCGGGGATGTGCTATTTCTGATTTGCATAACTTCAGGTAAAGACAATGCTTTCAGCACTTAAGCGAATAATTCAAGAGGTCAATCAGCTACCAACGTTGCATGAGGCGTTGGACACCCTTGTGAGCATTGTTAAAAGTGAAATGAACGTCGATTCCTGTAGTTTGCATTTAGCTGACTACATAAACCACCAGTTTGTGCTTACAGCCACCAATGGCCTGGAAAAATCAGCGATTGGCAAAGTAAAGATCTCCTTTCACGAAGGCTTAATCGGACTCATCGGTGAACGCGAAGAACCGATTAATGTTGCAAACGCTTTTGCACATCCAAATTTCAAACACTTCCCAGAAGTGAAAGAAGAGTCGTTCAAGGCCTTCATCGGTACCCCCATCATTCACCAGCGAAAAGTACTTGGTGTCATCAGCCTGCAACAGCGTGAGGAACGGTTGTTTGACCAGGATGATGAAGCGTTTCTGGTCACCATTGCAGCACAGATAGCGCTCTATATCACAAGTGCGCAGATGTCTGGCAAGTATCAACAGCCTGGAGAAGATTTTAATTCATATCAGAATTTAAATGGAATACCTGGTTCGCCCGGCCTGGCAATGGGTTATGGTCACGTGTTTAACTTTAAACACGAGTTGCGAACACTTATCCCATCTAAGACGAACAACATTCAAGAACAGATTTCAGTCTATCGAAAAGCGGTACAGACGACCCGTACTCAAGTTGAGCAACTATCTGCTAATTTGAGCGACAGTTTGCCGGCAGACGTCAAGAAAATATTTCAACTTTATAACCAGTTGTTAGACGCAAATTCATTGGGAAGAGAAGTAGAATCCAGTATTCGCAAAGGCTGGGATGCTTCCTCTTCGCTGAAATTTGTTATTGAAGCCTATGCTGCGCGCTTTGAAAACATGGACGATCCCTACATGCGTGAGCGCGCCGTCGATATTATCGATTTGTCCAACAGGATTTTGTCAAACATCATGGACGGGAGCCAAAAACAGACTATCCCTGATCCGCAAGAAAAATTTATATTAGTCGCGGATGAAGTCAGTGCACCCATGTTAGCGGAGTTTTCAGACACACAATTAACCGGCATCGTCTCGTTGAAGGGCTCAAATAATTCTCATGCGGCTATTTTGGCTCGAGCAATGGGCGTTCCTGCTGTGATGGGTCTAGACGGCGTTTCGCTACCGCTATTGCAGTCTAAAGAGCTGTTCATCGACGGTTACTCAGGATTAGTGTCATGCACATTTGATGATGCGCAGCGCCAAGAGTACCAAAAACTTATATCGCAAGAAGAGGCGCTTTTTGCCCGCATTGATAGTGAAGCGGATTCACCACCTATAACACAAGATGGTGTTTCGATCTCTTTATTGGTCAACGCAGGCATGTCTGCAGAAGTTGAGCTAGACCAATTCAAACAAGGTGATGGTGTTGGGCTGTTTCGAACCGAAATCCCATTTATGATGCGAGATAGGTTCCCATCAGAGGATGAACAAGGAAAAATCTATCGACAAGTGCTTAGCGCACACCCGAACAAAGAAATAACCATGCGCACGCTCGATATTGGGGGCGATAAACCGCTGACCTACTTTCCGATAAAAGAGGATAATCCCTTTCTGGGTTGGCGGGGAATACGACTGACACTCGACCATCCGGATATATTTCTAATGCAAGTCAGGGCAATGTTGCGCGCCAGTTTTGGTTTATCCAACCTACATGTTCTATTACCAATGGTGTCTACCGTTAGTGAAATAGATGATGCCAAAAAACTGATAAAACAAGCATTTTTGGAAGTCAAAGAAGAAGCAGCTGAACACGATTATGTCCTTTCGAAACCGGCTGTAGGTGTCATGCTGGAAGTGCCTTCTGTACTGTTTTTACTACCGCAACTCGCTGAAAGAGTGGACTTTTTCTCTGTGGGTACGAATGATTTGACCCAGTACTTACTTGCGGTTGATCGCAACAATTCTAATGTCGCTTCACTGTACTCGTCTTATCATCCAGCGGTGTTAAACGCACTCAATTTGATCCAGAAAGAAGCTAAAAAACATCGCGTGCCCGCGACGGTATGCGGAGAACTCGCAGGAGAACCAATTGGTGCTTTGATCCTGATTGCGATGGGTTATCGGCGATTGAGTATGAACGCGCATTCGTTGCACAAGATCAACTGGGTTATCAGAAACATTAATTATGAGAAGGTCCGCAACATGCTGGATGATTTGCTTTGCCAAGATTCTCCGCATGAGATACAAAAGCAACTCGCGTTTTACCTCGAGTCACAGGGACTCGGCGGTTTAGTCAGGGCGGGAAAATAATCCTCACAATTAAGACGCAAATAGGAAAAACAATAATAAATGGAAACCTCAGGCCACCTACCTTTTCCTGATATAAGTCCAATACTATTAGATTTGGGCATTCTACAAATCCGCTGGTACAGCGTAATGTATCTGATCGGATTCGCCGCTGCCTACCTGCTTGCAAAGCATCGGCTGCAACGCGTCAAGTGGACAAACGATCAACTGTCAGATTTGCTGTTTTGGTGTTTTATTGGTGTTATTGCAGGTGGTCGTGTCGGCTATGTGTTTTTTTACAGCTTTTCCAGGTTCTTAGATAACCCGCTGTATTTATTCAAGTTATGGGAGGGCGGTATGTCTTTTCACGGCGGCTGTATCGGGGTGATTTTGGCCGCTTACCTCTTTGCAAGAAAGCAAAAATGGGAGTTTCTGCGCGTAGGTGATTTTATTACTCCACTTGTACCTATAGGATTGGGTGCAGGGCGAATCGGTAATTTTATCAATGGCGAGCTTTGGGGCAGGGTGACAGACGTTCCGTGGGCGTTTGTGTTTCCAACTGGTGGTCCATTACCTCGACATCCGTCGCAACTCTATCAGTTTTTTTTCGAAGGGCTTGTCCTTTTTTTGGTACTCTGGATCTATTCTAAAAAGCCGCGTCCGGTGGGCTCCGTCGGAGGATTGTTTTTACTGGGGTATGGAAGTTCCAGATTCTTTGTGGAGTTCTTTAGAGAGCCAGACAAAGGGATAGGATTAAATTCACTGGGCTTAAGTCAAGGCCAGATGTTATGCATACCCATGATTATTGCGGGCGTGATATTACTCTATATCGCATTTACAAAGCACAAAAAGAACCTACTTTAAATGAATCAATACGAAGCGCTCTGTCAGCACATCATCGATGACGGTGAATGGATTGAAAACACACGCACAGGGATACGTTGTCTAACGGTCATTAACGCGGACTTGGAATACGATGTGGGTAACAATCAGTTTCCGCTGGTCACAACGAGAAAGTGCTTTTACAAAGCAGCCATCGCGGAATTGCTCGGGTATCTCAGAGGTTATGATAATGCGGCAGATTTCAGGGCGATAGGGTGCAATACTTGGAACGCCAATGCCAATGATAACAAAGCCTGGCTAGCGAATCCTGCACGCAAAGGGACAGATGACATGGGGCGCGTTTACGGCGTGCAGGGTCGGCGGTGGCAAAAACCAGACGGCACAGAGCTAGACCAGCTTAAAAAGATAGTAGCTAATCTTAGCAATGGAATCGACGATCGCGGCGAAATCCTCACTTTTTACAATCCTGGTGAATTTGAATTGGGTTGTTTACGCCCGTGCATGCACACGCATACATTCTCGTTGGTCCGGGATACTTTGCATTTGACGAGCTATATGCGTAGCTGTGATGTGCCATTGGGATTAACGTTCAACATGCCTCAATGCTTCGTACTGCTAGCGTTAATGGCACAAATTACCGGCCATAGGCCAGGCAAAGTATTCCACAAAATTGTCAATGCTCACATTTATGAGAATCAACTCGATTTGATGCGTGATGTGCAATTGGTCAGAGACCCCTTTGTGTTGCCGCAGTTAATAATCAATCAAAATATAAAGAGTCTCAGTGATATTGAAGACTGGGTCTCAACCGATGATTTTGTGCTTGAAAACTACAATCATCATCCCGCCATTCAATATCCATTCGCTGTTTGAGCACTGGCCGTAGAAATCCGCTTAATCAGCAAATAAACGCCAACAACTAGCTCTGATTTATCCACGCGTAATTATTCGAGTTTAGCCTCAAATGTAACTAAATTTATTCTGTTTTTTGCAGATAAATATAGTATGGCGGCTAATACTTTTCAGGTCTGAAGCCAGTAATTTTTAACCAAGACACGTAATACCATCTATGCACCTACCCGTTCTCATATGCGATGACTCAAAGTTCGCGAGAAAAATGATGGCCAGTTCTCTTCCCGATAGCTGGGCGATAGATATTTCATTTGCGGCGAATGGTCTTGAGGCAATAGAAGCCATTAAAGCTGGAAAGGGTGACGTTGTATTCCTGGACCTAAATATGCCAGAGATGGATGGTTATGAAACCATGGCATACATCAAAAAACACGATTTGCCAGCGGTGGTCATCGTCGTATCAGGTGATGTTCAAGAAGAAGCGAGACAACGCATCAAAAAAATGGGTGCGATCGATTTTATTCGCAAGCCCATCGACAACGAAAAGTTATCAGAAATTCTTGTTAAGTATGGTATCTATGACGGAAATACTGACTCTTCCAATCGTGCAAATGAACAGAATAAGAGTTTTGGTGATTCACTTGAAGACAAGTTGGACGCATTTCGTGAGCTATCAAACGTGGCGATGGGACAAGCTGGTGAACGTTTAGCAAGAGTGTTGGACAAATTTGTTGAATTACCCATACCCAACGTCACTTTGATTCAAGCGAATGAGCTTGCGATGACGTTGGCTTCGATTGACGAAAGACAAAACGTATCTGCTATTTCAAAAGGTTTTATAGGTAAGCATCTTCGAGGAGAAGCCTTAATTGTCTTCAATGAAGCTAATGTCGCGACACTGAATGAATTGATGGGTAGGCAGACTGACAATGACCAACCGAGTGATCTAGAAGTGTTGATGGATGTGTCCAATCTAATCATTGGCGCATGTTTAAACGGTCTTTCTAGCCAGTTGTCGACGCAGATAACGCATTGCAGTCCAATGGTGCTAGGCACAAACAGTACGTTAAATGATATTGTTGAAAAAAATATTTCTCGTTGGGAGCAAGTGTTGGTGATTGAAATTGCCTATTCAATCAGCCATGAAGACATTCATTTCGAATTGTTACTGGTCATTCCAAGTACTGAGATTGATGTCACTTTTAGGCAGCTCTTATTCACTAAAGGCGTAGTCAAATGAGTCAAACTAACACTCACAAGGCTGCGTCATGGCAAGAAGCGTTAATATCCTCGATAGAAGTGGGTGTCGTCGTGTTGAACAAGGATTTCGTGGTTGAAGAATGGAATCAGTTCATGGAAAACCATACCAGTATCAGCACAGATGCAATAAAAGATAAATCGTTATTTGAACAAGTGCGAGAGATCAACGCAAACTGGTTTATGAATAAATGCCAACCCGTCTTTGAGCTTCAGATCCCCGTCTTTATTATCTGGGAGCAACGTCAATATCTATTTAAGATGCATTCCGCTCGACCCATTTCGTCTCCCTCAGAATACATGTATCAAAACGTCACTATTTTTCCGATTATTAATCCGGCAAACCAGCAAGTTGAAAAAGCATGTATGCTGGTTTACGACGTCACTGACGAGGCAACGAGCAAACTCAGAATTGAAGGCTTGAATGACAAACTTGAAGTCATCAGCCGCGTAGATGGACTTACAGGCCTATATAATCGTCGCTACTGGCAGGAGCGTTTTGAACTTGAGTACAAACTCATTTTTCGCACCAATAAAGCGCTTAGCGTTATAATCCTAGACATCGATCATTTTAAGAAAGTAAATGATACCTACGGCCATCAGGCAGGTGATTCAGTGATAAAGGAAGTAGCGAAAATCATCACAAAATCAACGAGAGAGACTGATATTGCTGGTCGCTACGGCGGCGAAGAATTTGTCGCCATTTTACCTGATACTTCATCTGATAATGCAAAGATTGTAGCAGATAGAATAAGAACCACGACTGAGGCAGCGTGTATCCTTCATGATGGTTTAGAGATAAAAGTGACTGTTTCTATCGGCATTGCGCAGTTTTCTGTTGATTATCTCACCGCAATGCAATGGCTAGAAGCTGCAGATAGTGCCCTCTACAAAGCAAAGCAGAGCGGCAGGAACCTCACTATGGTTGCATCAACAAAAGTATAAATACTGCGCGTCTAGTACTTTAGTCGTGGAGATATTTCAAGGCCTCATACCTACGACATCAATTGGACACAGTCCTTCTTTGTTTAAATAACCAAGTAGGCACTCGACCTCTGAACAAATCGGTTCGCTTGATAACATATGATTCTCGGATTGCTGAAGCATTTGGAATATATGCCAGAAAATTCTTTCTTGGTGGGTATACGCTTCGAATTGCTTGGTGTCGACTTCAGACCACTCTTCTAATGTATCCCATAAAAATCGTTGCAACTCATCATAGGTTATTTTGCTGTCCCAATAACCGTTGACATAGTGTGTCACGAGTTTTGATTTATCGTTGATGAAAGCTTGAACGCTCACGGAATACGCCTTAAGTAGTATCTGACTATCAGTATAGTCAAAAAACAGAAAAAATAAGGCGTTATGAGTTAACGAATGCTAACTCTATAAAAACACGTGTAAAAATATATTGGCAAAAATTATACTGAACTTTTAGTACCCTAAATACGTAAGCCAGCCGTAAATTTCTTTCGCGACATAGTCAACTTGCAACCTGCCGATGTCATGCCCGATTATTTCGCGTTGTCTGTAATGTGCCTTTAGCGCTCTTGTTGATGATATTCTTCTCTGCATCGCGCTTTTAGATGAGATTGGATCAGACGCCATATTGACTAGATCGAGCACGGGCTGTGTTGTAGCGGCTATCTTTTTTGATAACTGTTTGTTTAAAGCTATATCGTCTATAAAAGGATTCAATGTAATTAACGCGTCTGCCGGTATGTTTTCAAGTTGAAATAAGCAGCCTGATGTTGCGCCCGAGGTCAGTATAATGGTGCGTTGAGAGACGATGTCTAAGGCATCATATAAACTGTCGATTTTATTTTTTAAATTCTCCTTGCAAGCTGACACTAGCGCTTCATTAGTGTCTGTTTGCTCAACTTTAGCATTGTTTAGTGCAGCAAAACTGCCCCATTGCGTATCTATTGTGTTTTCTGTGTTTTCTGTGTTTGCTTGATTGTCTAGTGGTGTTGTTTCATCGTTTTTTGGTATTTCTGATGCTGTTGTGTTGTCTTGCACGGCGCTTTGTTCATCAATATCTTGAATGACATCGACAATCTGCGAATGCAAAGAGATGTTGTCTATATACAGGACAGTACTCAACCCCATGGTAGGCAATCTAAACGAAAGTTGATGAATGAAACCACTGAGTCGTCGGTCGTTTTCATCAAGAAAAAAAACAACCGTCCCTCTTGTTTCAGCTAGGTTGGAATCAAATGTGATAACGGGTTTTTCGCTTCCGTCTACATCAACGACCGTGTAATCTGACACTTGCAACTGGGTATAAATATCGTGGTTAATTGATGCATATGTCGAATAGGGAGTGGCAAAAACTAACGACAAAATGAAATACAATCGCGACAACAACATTTGCTTGTATTTTTGTATTCTACTGTTTGTGCAATAAAAGAAGTTATGGTGACACTGCCTATGCATATAGCGATGGATGAACCTTAATTAACTATGTTGATGAGTCTATATCGGCAAGCGTCAGATAATGTAAAAGGGAATAGCGGTGTTCATCAATTCAGGAACTGTGTTAGTGATAGCTTACAACTAAATTCGACCAGCCTGCCCGTATGCGGATGTGTAAAGCTTAAATACGTGGCGTGCAAACACAGCCTAGACGCCATGTTAAGCGCTTGTGGATGCGCGTAAAGCCGATCGCCTAAAATAGGGTGACCAATGGCATTGAGGTGCACTCTCAGTTGGTGCGAGCGACCTGTGATGGGAGACAGTTCGACCAGTGTATATGGCTCTGACTTATCCGTTGTTTTTTGGTCTTCTAATGAATAGTGCGTGAGCGCGTGTTTACCTTGTTTATGGTCAACCATCTGTTTAGGTCGGTTCGGCCAATCACATCGCAAGGGTAGCTCAATAGCGCCATGCGAGTCTTCTACTAAGCCATGTACCAACGCATTATATGTCTTTTTTACTTCGCGATTTTCAAATTGTTTGCTGATGTGCCGGTGTGCTTCTTTATTTAGTGCAAATACGATGATCCCGGAAGTGGCCATGTCCAAGCGATGCACGACAGTTGCTGTTGGCAGCGTTCGAGACAGGCGATAATGCAGTGAGTCTCGATGCTCTGCCGCTTTGCCTGGCACACTTAACAACCCGTGCGGCTTATGCATCACGGCAACGTGCTCATCGCGAAAGATAAACTCTAAAAACGGCACCTCGGGTGGGTCGTATTGAAACATTGCTCAAGCGACTACAAACAGTCTTGGCGTCGTTTTTTCGATTGCTTGATCATTGATACTACTTTGGATTGTTGATAACCACGCGCAAACTATCTAAGTAAGGCACAGATTCGGTAATAATAGCGCTAAGCGTCTCTCTTTGTTCCTGGATGAAGCTTATTTCTTCGTCTCGGATGCTCGGGTTTTTCTGCTGCAGTTTGGTCAACCTGACGTGCTCGTCTTTCAACGATTCATTCATACTGTTCAGTGCATGTTGTTTAGTGTCTTCCAATTGCGATAACGCTTTGTCCAAGCCAGCTGAAATACCTTGTTTGAGCTGTGTCTGCAGCGCGCTAATCAATTGCGCCGCCATTTTGGGTTTCACAGTAAATATCTGTTCAAATTCTATGTCGACAACTTGATTTTTTGCATCTAAACACAAACGTAACGGCGTCACGGGTAAGTATCTATGGAGCTGCCATTTTGGATTGCTACTGGGCGCCAGAACGGCTAAAAACTCTAACCAATAAGCACCGACGGGTGCAGTAGGTTCATTGACAAAACAAATGCTGCTATTACCTATGACGTCAGTTAATACAGTATCAATACAGTGCGTCACGATTTCGCTATCAGCAGACAAATAATGTACGTGTTCAAATCGCGTTGCTGTGCTGCGTTTGTATGTAACTTCTGTGCCTTCCTCACTTAACCCGGGGATCGGAAACATCATAGATTCACCCTGGCGAAGCACAAAGATGCTGTCATCTTTTTCTTCTTGCTGAACGCCAACAGAATCGAGCAAATGAGTCATAAAACGCATCATGTTGACGGGGTTTTCGACACCAATGATACGATCGATCACATGCTCAACCTGTTCGCCACCCGAGGAATTGAGCTCGAGCAACCTATCTCTTCCGGCTTCCACGTCTGCGACGTATTTATCACGCAAAAGGCGTGTCTCTTCAATCAGTTCTTGCCAGTTTTCTGTGTCGCCTGGACTTAGCAATGCAGCATGTAATTCATCACCTACACTTTGCGCGACCTTTGCGCCCACCTGACAGGTTTTAACCAAGGCACTTAAACCATAGTGATACCACTGATACAGCACATCTTGCGCTTGGTCTTTGAAGTATGGAATATGGATATTAACATCTCTCGTTTGACCGATGCGGTCCAGTCGACCAATGCGCTGTTCGAGAAGGTCAGGGTTAAGGGGCAAATCGAACAATACAAGATGGTGGCAAAACTGAAAGTTGCGACCTTCACTGCCTATTTCGCTGCACAGCATGATTTGCGCACCCTGTTCATCACTGGCAAAAAAATGCGCCGCGCGATCACGTTCAACAATGCTCATTTGTTCGTGGAATACGGTGTGCCTAATGCTCGTTTTCGCCCGCAAATATTCCGAAAGTTGTAGAGCGCTCGATGCGTATGCGCAAATGAATAGGACCTTTTTGTCGCTGGATAATCCATCTAAAAACGCCAATAACCAATCAACGCGTGAATCGAAGCTGGGCCAACTATCATCGAGCATTGCAGCGCGTTCAGGATGCAGTATTAGCTGCACGTCTTGCTCACCCATCAAGGCAATTTCATACTCTTTGGGGAGTGTTAGCGGGTGTGGGTTGACAATGCGTTCGGGAAAACCGGATATAGCTGAACGTCGATTGCGGAACATTAACCGGCCGGTACCGTGTTCATCGATGAGTTGTCTAACAAGTTTTTGCCGGGATTCCACTGAGCTTAGATCGGCAGCAGAATACTCAGGGGCAATGTCCGTCAGTCTAGACAATTGCATGTCAGTTAACTGTTCAGTTTCAAAAAGTGGATTGACAATTTCTGCTAAATGACTGTATTCAGATTCCTCCGCACAGTATTTGTTGTAATCGTGGAAGCGCGCTGGGTCAAGTAACTTCAACCTTGCAAAATGGCTTTCATGACCCAATTGGTCTGGCGTGGCAGTGAGCAACAATAAACCTTCAGCCGTTTCGCTGAGCTTTTCGATGGCTTGGTATTCCGTAGATACATGCGTTATTGACCACTGTAAATGATGAGCTTCGTCAACAACCAAAATATCCCAAGGTACAGCAACGGCTGCTTCTAAATTTTCTTGTTGCTGAATAAAATCTAGGCTGCACAGGATTAGCTGTTCTTGAGAGAAGGGATTTTCACCGCTTTCCTTTACGGCTTGAATACGTTCTTCATCAAATATCGAAAATCGCAAATTAACGCGTCGCAGTAGTTCGACAAGCCATTGATGCACCAAGGTATCAGGTACGACAATGAGCACGCGCTGTGCACGTCCGCTCAAGATTTGTTGATGTAATATCAGCGCGGCTTCAATGGTTTTACCCAAGCCAACTTCGTCTGCAAGCAGAACGCGCGGTGCGTATCGTTTACCCACTTGATAGGCGATGTGAACTTGATGAGGAATGAGCTCGACTCTGGCGCCTATTAAACCCATCACATCTGAACTGGCCAGTTCATATTGCTTTTGCCAACAGGTGAATCGAGTATCAAACCAGCGCGGATGATCCAGTTGCGCAAGAAATAATCGTTTTTGCGGTTGATGTATGCGCAGTGTATGGTCAAGCGCCACTTCTACTAAGGTCGCGGTTTTACCACTGTCAAGGCGTGTCCCCTCGTAGCAAACCAAATCATCTTGCTCAACAACCGATTCGACAACCAGCGACCATCCATCGGCATGCGTTGCTTCATCACCTTGTTCAAGCAGTAGTCGAGTCAGTGCGTTTTGATTGGTTGCGTAGGTACGTTCTTGATTGGCCGCTGGGAAATGGATGTTAACTGTGCGCTTATCGACACCCATTACTATGCCTAAGCCTAAGTCTACTTCAGTGTTACTCAGCCAACGCTGGCCGACAACAAAATCGTTTTGTTCTGGCATGAAATCCTGTTGCGTGTTCTGTTGCTTTTCCCCGTCATTGTAGTCTTTGATTTCATGGATGTCAGCACCAAAATATGTGCCTCGATTTAAGAAAATGGGTGCATATTAATGGAATAATGTTTAAGGTTAGAATGCGAGTGGACAATTTTGGCAATTAACACCCACTGTAAATCGGACGTTCACGCACAAGGTTGTCTATTTTGTGGACCATAACGTTAACGGTCATGCCATAGGCTTTGAGCCATAGGTTGTGTCGTTATGGATCATGATAGGTTGGTTTGTAACCAACTTAGCCTTTTAAACCCTGTGCCACGGAGCATTTGATGCCGGAAAATCAAACTGCAAAGACTGTAAACATCAGTACAGCAATAGACACACACAAAAAAATCTTCGTCCTCGATACCAATATACTGTTACATGAACCCTTAGCCTTCTTATCGTTTAAAGAACACGATGTTGTTGTACCTATGACTGTGTTGGAAGAGCTGGACTACATTAAAGACAGCAAGAAGGATGTCGCGCGGGATGCGCGTGTGTCTATAAGAGCGATGGAAGACCTTCTGCATGAGGCTTCACCAGATGATATGACTGAAGGTGTGAGCATGCTGGGACTCGGATCAGGCGAGGCTGCACCGTCTGGAAAGCTATCGATTTTTGCAGATTTGAGCATGCAAGAGGCGCAACAGGTTTTTGCAAGCAACGAAAACGACAACCGGATAATCAACGCCGCTTTAACCCTACAGACGCAATACCCTAGCCGAGAAGTCATTCTGGTCACAAAAGACATCAATATGCGTTTAAAAGCGAAGGGCGCAGGGATGTCACTGGTTCAGGATTATTTTACCGACCAATTAATCAGTGACATAAAGTATTTAAGTAAAGGATACATTACGATTGACGGCGCTCTTTGGGAACAGGTTTCAAATGTAGAGAGTTTCACTGAAGGAAGGGATACTGTTCATCGATTATCAAAAGAAATCGTCCCTGACCCTTACATCAATGAGTTCATTGTCGACGAAGCGGGCGAGTTTGCCGGTATGATCGAAGCGATAGATGATGACCATATTGAAGTCCTTGATCTTGGTGTTGAACGATTAATGTCTCGCCGCGCCTGGGGCATCAGCCCAAAAAATATCGGTCAGGCAATGGCGCTGCACACCTTGCTCGATCCGCATATTGATTTATGCATTTTGACCGGGCCTGCCGGTAGCGGAAAGACCTTGCTTGCATTGGCCGCAGCACTGGAAATGGTGGTTGAACAAAATATGTATGACAAAATTATTGTCACGAGAAGCACACCGGAAATCGCCGAATCGATAGGGTTCTTACCGGGCACTGAAGAAGAAAAAATGGCACCATGGTTGGCGGCGATCACTGATTCTTTAGAAGTGCTTCACAAACACGATGAGAATACAAAAAGCTCGCTTAACTACATCATGGAGAAGGCAAATATACAGTTTAAGTCCGTCAATTTCATGCGCGGTAGAAGCTTACAAAATGCCATTGTATTGTTAGACGAATCGCAAAACTTGACTGCATCACAACTCAAAACCATTATCACGCGATGCGGTGAAGGGACCAAGCTGATCTGTGCGGGCAACCTATCGCAAATCGATAGCAACTATCTCAATGCTTTAACGTCGGGGTTGACGTACCTGGTCGAGAAATTCAAGTTGTTTTCAGGCAGTGCTACCATCATGCTTGACGGTGTCGTGCGAAGTCGATTGGCCGAATTTGCTGAAAACGAGTTGTAGGGTAGGGGTAAACCGCACTTATTTTGCAGTTGAAAATCTTAATGTAGCTTCTTTGCAACACTGTCTGCATCAACGCGGAATCGGCCGTTGGCCCTTTTGAAATGTAGTTTTTGTTTTTACTTTGTATGAACAATATACAATGTTAGTCTCTCGCAACTGATAATAGAGCAATTATGTCTATTATTGGTGACACATTGGATGCAGCGTAAAACTTAAGAGAAACACCTCAAGTGCGCATTAGCATAACTTTTATTGTTGCATATAAGAGACAAAAAAGCTGACTTAGAAAAGTCAGCTTTTTATTAAATGCTATTGCCTTCTGTGCGTTTTTTAGGCGTTTGACGCACTTATACGATGACTAGCGCGTCGTGTTATTCGCAACGATAAGGTCATTATTCTTCTCTAAAAAGCGCGTAAGCGATAACCGATTGCAAACAATATATTCTTTATTGATACGAAACTCTTTGACGACATCGTCTAAGTCTTTTGTTAACGCCGCCATACACACCCGCGATTCTAGGTCATTATTGGTGGCAATTAGCTGCACCCTTTGTCCCGTAGGTGCTGGAGCACTGTGTTGCTTTGCAAACTTATCGATAGTAACACCATTGCAAACGACGTCCTTTTCGAAGTCTTTAAATGATAGGAACCTGCTCTCCACAAGCTTTTTAACTGCATCAATGCCTTCAGTCGCTGCGACATAGCAGCTCTGCGTAATAAAATCATCGTTAGATTTTACAAATTGTTCTTCGTTGGCAACGGCACCAAATGATATAGCTGCCGTGATAGCAATCGTGCTAAGGACTTTCTTGAACATGTTCTTCAACCACCTCTACATAAACAGTAATTTGAGTGTATCTTGCAGGTTGGTTTCAGTAATTACCCGTGTTCATAATCAGGTATGTTGACTGGTACCTATGCAAGTGCGTTAAGTCAACATCCATTGTTGGTGATCATCCAATTCTTAATTAAGCCGAACGTGTAGCAAAAAAAGGGCCGAGTTAACGGCCTTTTTTTAATTGTTTATGTGAGGGGGGAAGTTTAACTCAGCGTGACAAACTCTTCTGCTGAAGTAGGGTGAATTGCGACGCAGGCATCAAAATCTGCCTTTGTTGCGCCCATTTTTATGGCAACCCCAAAGCCTTGCAGTATTTCATCCATACCAAGACCAATGCCGTGCAATCCGATGACTTTTTCGTCTTTACCTTGAGTGATTAGCTTCATTTTAGTGACTTGTCGATGAGACGTTACCGCAGTGTACATTGCACCAAAACTGCTGGTGTAGACTTTGATATTTTCTTTTCCAAACTTTTCTTCTGCCTGCGTTTGGGTCAATCCGATCGTGCCAATTGTCGGATGGCTGAATACCACCGTGGGGACTAAATCAAAATCCATTTTTGCATCTGATTTATTATTGAACAATCGCTCAGACAACAGGCGGCCTGTTTTCACTGCGACCGGAGTGAGTTCAATCTTGCCGACATCATCTCCTAATGCATAGATATTCTCTGCGGTCGTGTTTTGATATTCGTCCACTTTCACGTAACCTCGGTGGTCGAGTTCTACTGTGGTATTCTCAATACCGATTTTATCCGTCGAAGGCTCACGACCAATGGCCCAGATGACGGAATCCACTTCAAGTTCGCGATCGCCATTGAGGTAGACTTTGATGCTGCCATCAGCTTGCTTTTCGAGTTTCTCAACTGTGGTAAATGGATGCAGCGTTGGTCCGTGTTCCGCCATAATTTCTACAAGCGTGTCAGATAGCATATCGTCGAAACTGCGCAGCGGTTTTTGTCGACGCACTAGCAAGTGCGTTTCGGTGCCAAGGCTTTGCAAAACGCCAGCTAACTCGACGGCAATATAGCCAGCACCGACGACGACAACGCGTTTAGGCTGTTCTTTTAATGCAAAAAAGCCATCTGAGGTAATACCCATTTCGGCGCCTGGAACGTCAGGAATGATGGGTCTACCACCGACGGCAATATTGATGTGGTCAGCGGTGTAATAATCGTCTTCAACTTTGATAGTTCGATTGTCAACAAAGCTTGCGAATCCATTGATCAACGTAACATCATTGTTGCCAAGCACTCTGTCATACGAATCATGGATCCTAGAGATATAGGCGTCACGGCTTTTGACAAGCGTCTGCCAATTGAACGTGTTCACGGTAACGTCAAAACCATAATCTGGCGCATACAAGTTGATTGCTTCTGCGACCTGAGCACCAAACCACATCGCTTTCTTGGGCACACACCCGACGTTTACGCAGGTGCCACCAATCGCTTTTGACTCAATAATTGCTACTTTTTGATTATAGCGTGCCGCTCTATTTGCAGAGGCGATCCCTCCCGAACCTCCACCAATACAAATGTAATCAAAATGCGCCTTAATCTTGTGCATATGTCATCCCTATAAATATAATTGTTGTAATGAAAACTGAAGAATTGCGTTAACTATAGCAATCGGTTACTGATTATACGTAACAATAAGACCGTCGAATTAATGTAATTATTCACTCTGGACTTGTTTTTGATCGGAACTACCCTAAATTGATCGAAGAAACTAAATAAAAAGTGAGCATTATGCCAGTTGCCAAAATACCACAATCTAATATTCCGACTTTACCCATGTTTTCTGCTGTACGAACGGACACTATTGTTGAAAGCATAAAAGCGGCTATCCAACACTGTAAAGACACCATTGAAGCTGTCGTGACTTCGGGTGCAAAAAGCTTTGACAGTGTTGTGGTCAGTATTGATGAAGCTGATGATGCACTGAGTAGAATCTGGTCTCCTATAAGGCACATGAACTCCGTTGTGTCGAGTGATCAATTGCGCGAGGCGCACGACGCATGTTTGCCATTACTCAGCGAATACGGGACCTATGTTGGTCAGCACAAAGCATTGTTTGAGTGTTATCAAGCGATTCAGCAAAGTGAAGAGTATGCTAACTTGTCGCAGGCGCAGCGAAAGGCAATAGACAATGCCGTGCGAGATTTTAAGCTGTCCGGCGTTGATTTGGATGATAACGCAAAAACAGAATACGCAGCGATACAAACCAAGCTTTCAGAACTTTCTTCTAAATTTTCTAATAATGTGCTCGATGCAACGATGCATTTTCACTACGTCACTGATGATGAAAGCGAGCTAAGCGGGCTCCCTGATTCGGCTTTGGCAGCAGCAAAACAGTTGGCTGAATCGAAACAAAAAGCGGGTTACATGTTCACATTGGACATCCCAAGTTATCTGCCAGTGATCACATACGCTGACAACAGAGCATTACGAGAAAAGATGTATAAAGCCTATGTGACGCGGGCGTCTGAACTTGATACAGAAGACGGTCAGTTTGACAACACTAACATCATTGAAGAGACGCTGGCATTGCGTAAACAAAAAGCGGAATTGCTCGGGTTTGAAAATTATTCCGAGTACTCAATTGCAAGCAAAATGGCAGAAACTAACGAGCAAGTGCTTGCGTTTCTCAATGCGCTTGCAGATAAATCAAAACCGCAAGCAAAAACCGAATTAGACGAGATTGAAGGTTTTGCGAAGAGCGAGTTTGACGCAGAAGACCTGCAAGCATGGGACTACAGCTACTATGCAGAGAAACTCAAACAAGCAAAGTACAGCATTTCCGACGAGCAGCTTAGACCTTACTTTCCCGAGGATAAAGCCGTATTTGGTCTGTTTGAAGTGATCTCTCGTTTGTATGACATCGACGTCGTTGAAGTTGACTCTTTCGATAAGTGGCATGACGATGTGCGCTTTTTTGAACTGCAAAAAGACGGTGCGGTGAGAGGCGCTTTTTATCTTGATCTATATGCACGTGAGAAAAAACGCGGTGGTGCGTGGATGGA
>JBCDMA010000026.1:0-21089 GCA_038744645.1 Pseudomonadota bacterium
TACACAGAAAAAGTTGCAGCAATCTGAAACCTCAGATCTTCTTAACACCATTCGACAGGAATACATCATGTCGATCACTGACGTTAAAGGCAACATTGTCGACGTCAACGATGCATTTTGTAAAATCAGTCAGTACAGTCGCGCCGAATTGATAGGGCGAAGCCATCGAATCATCAATTCAGGTTGTCATGAGCCCGACTTTTTTAAGGATATGTGGAACACCATTCTCTCGGGTGTCTCGTGGCATGGTGAGGTATGTAACCGCGCAAAAGACGGCTCAATTTATTGGGTAGATAATGTCATCACGCCATTGCACAACGCCGATGGAAAAATAGAACGTTTTGTTTCCATACGAACCAATATCACCCAGAAAAAACTGCAACAATCGGAAACGTCCGATCTATTAAGCACCATCCATGACCAATACATTATGTCCATTACGGATGCAAAGGGAACCATTATTGAAGTGAACGATGCGTTTTGTGCGATTAGTAAATATGAACGTGAAGAGCTCATCGGTAAAAACCACCGCATCATCAACTCAGGGCATCATGACACAAGCTTTTTTGAGGAAATATGGTCGACCATTCTTTCAGGAGCCTCATGGCGCGGTGAGATATGCAATCGTTCGAAGGATGGCGACTTGTATTGGGTAGACAGTGTAATAACACCCTTGCATAACACTGATGGTCAGATTGACAGGTTTGTCTCGATTCGCAGTGATATCACCAAAAGGAAAAAACAAGAAAACGAATTGCGTAAAAGCAATATGCTGCTCGATCGCACGGGGCAGATAGCTGGCGTTGGTGGCTGGGAATTGGATTTAGATACACGCTCTGTTTATTGGTCGAACGAAATGTGCAAGTTGCACGGAGTTGAACCGGGATACCAACCAAGCTTTGATGAAACGATTAACTGTTATGCGCCAGAAGCAAGAGACATCGTTCGAAAAACATTGAAAAAATGCATTAAGAGTGGTGAAGGTTGGGATTTGGAACTGCCGTTTATTCGCGCCAATAAAGAACGCATCACTGTCAGAGCGGTTGGCTCAGTTGAATTTTTGAATGGTAAAGCAAAGCGATTGACGGGTGCTTATCAAGATATTTCAGAGCAAGTGCGCCAGCGACAAGCGATTCATAACGCTAACATGCGAATGTCCCTTGCGACAACGAGTGGCAATATTGGTATATGGGAGTATGACGTAGCATCCAATACTTTCCTGTGGGATGCGAGGATGTATAAGCTTTATGGCTTGCCACCAACTGACGCAAGAGAATCATACGAGCTATGGTCGTCACAGATCCATCCCAATGATAAAGAAGATATTGAACGCGCCCTTGAATTTGCTATAGAGGGCAGGTCGAGTTTTGATACAGAGTTTCGAATCATTTGGAATGATGGCAGCGTTCGTCACATACGAGCAACGGCCGTTGTTGAATCAGACGCCAATGGCAATCCCGAAATAGTGACCGGTGTAAATTGGGATGTAACAGGGCTTCGCAACATGACCAGGCAGCTTGAAGAGCAGCATGAATTATTAGAAGTCACTTTGGATTCTATCGGCGATGCAGTTATTACCACCGATGCTAAAGGTGTTACGCAGTGGTTAAACCCGGTTGCGCAGAAGATGACAGGATGGACAAAAGAGGAAGCCAAAGGAAAACCACTTACACACATCTTCAATATCTTAAATGAAGAGACGAGGCTCAGGACAGAAAATCCTGTTACCACTTGCCTAAGTGAAGGAAAAATTGTGGGCCTTGCAAACCATACCGTGCTAGTGTCTCGCACTGGGGAAGAGTTTGGAATTGAGGACTCTGCTGCGCCAATAAGAGACAAGAACGGACAGATCTTAGGTGTTGTTCTAGTGTTTCATGACGTCACGGAACAGCGACGATTAAGCGGTGAAGTCACGTATCGTGCGAAACATGACACGTTGACGGGTTTAGTCAATCGCGGTGAGTTTGAGTTACGATTAAATAGATTGTTGAGCGATCACCAAGGTGAGCGGTCCAATCACGCGCTAATGTATCTCGACCTCGACCAGTTCAAACTTATCAATGATACCTGCGGCCATTCCGTCGGTGATGAGGCACTAATACAAGTCAGCAAACTGTTCAATGATGTTATACGTTCGCGCGATACGCTTGCAAGACTCGGTGGTGATGAATTCGGCGTTATTCTAGAGCATTGCAGCGAAAAACAAGCGCAACGCGTAGCACAAGATATCTGTAATAAAATGGAAGATTTTCGATTTGTCTACGAAGACCATCGATTCCGTATTGGCGCAAGTATAGGCCTCGTTGCCGTTGACAATCGATGGCCGACTGCTGCGTCATTGATGCAAGCAGCAGATAAATCCTGTTTTGCAGCAAAAGAAGCAGGGCGCAACCGCGTGCATGTGTTTTCAGACTCCGACCTTGTCATGAAGATGCGCCATGGTGAAATGCAGTGGACGAGGCGTATTGAAAGTGCGTTGGACGAAGACAAGTTTGTATTGTTTGCGCAAAGCATTCATGCCATCACTGACAACACTGCCGGCATTCATGCGGAAGTGCTCGTGCGTATGATTGATAATGATGGCAATCTGACCTCGCCTGAAGCCTTCTTCCCAGCAGCAGAGCGCTATCACCTTGCATCACGCATTGATCGTTGGGTAATCAAAAACACCTTGCAGTGGCTGCGATCCCAGGACACCACAAAGTTCCAACAAATTGAAGCGCTGTGTATTAACTTATCTGGACAATCTATCGGCGACCGAGCATTTCATGATTTCACCTGTGAGCTTTTGCAAAAACTGGATAGAGAAACGAGACAGAAGCTGTGCATTGAAATAACGGAAACCGCAGCAATAACCAACATCACCGATGCCTCATTGTTTATTGAACGATTGAAAAAACTCGGCGTGTGCATTGCGCTGGATGATTTTGGCGCCGGCGCGTCGTCGTTCGGTTACCTGAAGAATCTTGATGTTGATGTCCTCAAAATTGATGGTCAATTCATTCAAGATCTACTTACCGATCCTCTTGATGAAGCTGCAGTGCGATGTTTCGTCGACGTAGCAAACGTCGTGGGTTTAAAAACGGTAGCAGAGTTTGTGGATCACCCAGAAGTGCTCTCTAGACTAAAAAAGCTGGGGATTGACTATGTTCAAGGATTCTTACTGCACAAACCAGAAAGCATTGAAAACCTATTGCAAGATGACAAGCAGAATACAAAAAAATTCGAGATTGTGTGTTAAAAGAATTTAGCTTATCGGAATTACGTAAGGTTGGTAAAGACGAATATCATCAATAACCTAATATCACCTCTTGGTGTGAAAGGATGGTGAGGAAGGCTTGCTTGTTTATAGACAAGCAAGCTGTACCGCTTGTGACAGTTTATTTGTACACAGATTGATGAATCGCGATAGAAATGCTCAAACGTTATTAAAAATACGCTATCAATTCCATCCCAATCTGCCGTGGCTCGTTGACATCAGCATATTGCAAACCTGCTTCCGCCGCTACGCCCGTTCCGGTGTTCACGCTAAAATAGGAAATGAGGTTTGCGTATCGTTCATCGAATAAGTTATCGACAAAAATAGATATCTCCCAGTGGTCGTGACGATATCCCATGCGGCCATTTACAAGTGTATAAGCATCAGTCTCATTTTGTGGCAAATTAGTGACGTCCGAAAAGCTGCTGCTGGCAAAGCTGGCGTCCATACTTACATAAATACCCGTATCATTTTCATAAACAAAGCCAAAAGAACCTGTTACAGAGGGTGCATTGTCAAAATTATTGCCCGCCAAATTCGCAAATTCTGGGTTATCGGTGTTTACAGGGTTGCCGTCCCCGTCAACAGCGAATGGGAAATCGGTGAATTCGGCATTTAATAATCCTATATTTGCATATATGTTCAAACTCCTCGAAAAGCGATAGGTGATTGAGGCTTCCAATCCGTATAGCTCTGATTCACCAGCATTGATGATAATCGAATCAAACGTTGAACCAGAAGGTCCTGGAACACTTACTTGTTGGTCGGTCCAATCGGAAAAGAAGAGGTTTGCATTGGCTGTCAATCCTAATTCAGGCCATTCCGAACGATACACAACTTCATAGCTGGTTAAATATTCCGGATCGTATTCGCTTATAACAAAGCTTCCATCACCTTGAATTTGATTACTGAAACCACCTCTGCGATATCCTCTTGCAGCCGTAATTGCAACAGATTGGTTTTTATCTAACGCATAGGTAATAGCAGCGCGCGGTAAAAATGCGCTGTAATCTATTTCAGGTGTCGCAGTATTTGGAAACTCAACCAACACAATGCAGGATTGGCCACCCAATGTTGGATTGGTCTCTGCAATTACACAATTCTCAGGCGACAACGTAGTTGATGAACTTATTGTGCCTTGTCCCAAGTCCTCTTGATCGTACCGCACACCCAACTCTAATTGCCAATCTTCAGCGACGTCATATGTAACATCTGCAAATAGCGCATAGTTTGTAACAATGCTGCCTGATTCAGTCGTTTGCGTATAAGTCGAATTGCTCGGCGTGACATCAAAACCAAAGTCAGAGAAAGCTAGATTTATAGAAAATTTATCGCCTGTTTCATCATCAAAATAATAAGCGCCAATCCAACCAGTAAGATCATCGAATTCAAAGATAGCTCTCAGCTCAGCTGAGTAAGTCTCACTAAAACTATCGCGAGGGCCAAAAGAAAAATCTGTTAGTCTATCGGCATCTGCATAGGTGCCGATGCCAACAACTGACCAGTGCTCGGTTATTGCATATTTCACATCCATAACATATTTCGTGGACTCCATGTCTTCTCGCCAGTCAAAGAATGCAAAGCTCTCCTTACCAAAGGGGTCGAAATCATTAAATGATGGGTCCGAAAATCGCACTGGAGCAAAAACACCTACTTGATTGCCGGATTCACTCTCTAGAGATTCTGCAATAAGTTCTACTCGCAATCCTTCGATCGCTTCAGGTTCGAACAACAGTTTCCCTCTAAACGTGGATGAATCCTCGAAGAATACTCGACCGTTCGACGGCACATTTACTACGCCAAAGTCGTTTTCTATCGTATCTGCTGAAAGTCGAAATGCGACTTGATCTTCAATGATAGGGCCTGTCAGCATACCCGAGTATTGTTTTAAATCGTTGTTGCCTGCGATTGCACGACCTTTTGCGCCGAACATGTATTCTGGATCTGCTGTGTTGATTATTAGTGCACCAGCAAGTGCATTTCGCCCTTGCACTGTCGATTGAGGACCTCTTAGCACTTCCACTTGACTTACATCCCATAGATTGAGCGTTCCTCGATTTGCATTAAAAGAGTTCGGCGCATTGTCTACGTAGATATTAGAGGTCTGGCCTCCACCAGTTAGACCCACGCCACTTAAGCCAACCCCACGAATGGATATTGTATTCAAGTTTGCGGTATCACCTCCCTGCACATTCGGCGTCCTATCCAAGATATCCTGTACATTAAATATGGCACGGTCCCGGATATCATCCGCCGTAATTATGCTTACTGATGTATAAGTTTCTTGAACCGATCTATTTTGTTTTGTGCCTGTGACCACAATTAACTCAACATCTTCAGTAAGCGGACGACCTGAATCGTCGTCTTGTCGTTGTGGATTTGAATCCGGTACATTTGGTGCACGTTGGGATACAATGTAATCACCATTTTGAGTTTTTGTCGCAAATAAGTCTGTATCACTCAGCAGCATGTCAATAGCATCTTGTACGCTGTAAGTTCCACTGATTTGCGTTGAAGTTTTACCTACTAGCTGATTTTCGGCGGCTAAAATATTAATTCCAAGAGTATTCCCTAACGCCAGTAATGCATCGTCCAACGGGCCAGCTGGAATGTCGACGGTGTATTTCTGAGCGGTGTCGTCTTGAGCAAAAATACCAGAGGATATTGGCAGTACTAGAAAAAGTGTAATGACCCAAAGCAGGTATGTTGGGCAAATGCGTTTTGCATGTGTGTTCATGAAAAGATCCTTTTAGAGTGTGATTGCGATTCGTTATCATTCGCAAATTTGACTCTAAGACGCACAGGATGAAAAAATTTATACCAATACAGGAAATTTTTTTATCTTTTTTATGGTTTTTGCGCCTTCACCAGAATATCGCCTGATGGTAACCGCTCGATATTGACGGGGAATAAAACGGGTAGGGATTCGAGTAACCGTTCTACATCATTACCATTGAATATAAGCGTTGCCTTGCTTTCTGTATAGGATTTTAGCTCATTACTGATGCGTATATTTTTTGTTGTATATCGATTGGCATCAGAGATGACCTCATATAACGTCGCATTTTTGTACTGAAGTTTAGCATTCCGCCATGTTGCAAAATTTTCCGGATTTAGAGAAATAGTATCGGATAGTCCAGTCAATTGTGTGGCCAAAATCTGCTGTCCGGGGTATATATTTCTGACCGCCATAACGCCAACAGAAGTCTTATTCACTACTACCGGGTGTGATACTTCAACTGCGCCTTCCGCTACCGATAGTCGGACAACACCAGCACTGTTTCTCACATCGAATACCGTTCCACGTACCGTAGCCGAGAATTTCTCTGCTTTTACAACAAACGGACGATCAGGATTACTAAAGACATCAAACACAGCGGCACCACTGATTAAACTGACCAGCCGTTCATCTCTACTCATAACCACGTCAATGCGCGAGGAAGCGCCGAGAGTAACGATGGAGTTGTCCGCCAAAACGAATTCTTTGACCTGTCCAATATCAGTTGCGAATGTGGTCGTTTGAGGTGGTTTTGTAGCGTCCGAAGGACCGAGCCATTGACTGCTAACCATTATAATAGAAAGTAAAACAGCGGCAGTTACGCTTGCTCCAAACACCCACTTGCGATTATCGCCTAGCAACCAAGTCAAAATGCAGGATAAAGTCCCTTTTTGTACCGGAACTTCATTTTGTTTTAGTTCTTCAAAAAAAGCTCGGTGAAGCGCATTTTTATTTAAAGTGCCTAGCGCTCCCCACATTGTTACAGCTTGTTCGTACGCATCTGCATGTCGGATATCAGCTTTGAGCCAAATTTCAAATGCTTGTTCTTGTTCAGCAGAAACATTTTTGTCGTTCAACCTCAAATGCCATTCGATTGCTTCTTGCTCAATGTCCTTTGGATAATCCAAATGTTTGTAGTCAGTTTGTAAATTCACTTCATCGTTTCCTTTAAAGCGTTCTTTATATCCAAGACGGCGCGCCCAACATTCTTAATCACGGCGCTTGGCGTCATACCAAGACGTCGACCGGTTTCACTGAAATTTAAGCCTTCTACTCGATGAAGCAAAAATGCTTTGCGCCGGTTTTCAGGCATTGTTGCAATAACATGGTTTATTAATGACAGCTGTTGATTTGCTTCTATGACGTTCTCAGGACTGTTTTCTATACCTTCGACTGCAAAAAAAAATTTTTCCACCTCATAATCATACTTAGTGCGCACGCTTAGATGGCGTTTCCCTGATATCATCAAATTGCGGGCGGTACGCCATAAGAATGCACGTAGATTTTTGATCGTGCTTATGTCGTCGAGTTGTATCAATTTAGTAAAAGCATCTTGAGCGACATCCTCGGGGTCGGGAGGTCCATCACCATAGTGCTTTCGTAAATAGCCGGTTAGTTCGCCTGAGTATGTTTGGAAAAGACTTATTAGCGCCGGAGGCACCATATCCTCTGAATTAGGTACACTGGGTACCTGTGTGTTCCGAGAAACGGTAGCTTGTTCGAGTGATGCATTTTGTGCTTCTTCACCGCCTTCAAAAACACTATCTTGATTTGATGTGCTTTTTAGTTCTTTAACAATTGAAGCGGTGGAAATTTTTTTATTCAATGCAGCGAACTTAACGAGTAAATGCAATACGGCCAGAGGGTGGCAGTTTGCGTTATCTAAACATAGATGTCTATATGCTGCTTCCAATTGTGAGGATGACTATAAGATCTTTGAGATTGCCTAACATTGCTTATCAGTGTCTTAAATGACTACCATTGGTTTATGGAGTTTTCTAGTAATTCTTCAGCATTTTCAAGCTCTTCTATCAAGTAATACTCAAGCGATGTACGATTCCAGTTGTTATTGCCATACGTATAATCATTAGTGACAATCACAACTTTATTTCGATCTTCTGAAACACCCAATATTTCAATTGTATCCTCACTAAACCAGGTACTAAACTCGCCAATAGAATTCGTGTACTCATAAAAAATTTCGTTCTCATCGGTTACGATAAAAGGATTCGCAGTGGAGGAAAAACAGTTTCTACTTTCATCTATACAATCTCTATTGTCTGGACTAATTCCAAAACGCCGTATTACGCTATCATCGTTGAAAAATAGACCTGAAGGCTCAAAATGCTCATTTTCAAAGTCGCGAGCGTATTCCATTCCATCCTGTAAATATGTTGGCCAATCTGTCACTAGGTAGCTTTCAGGGCTGCCGGTTAAGGTGTTCTGTCTTGCGATGGTTGAAACTTTTGAAAATGAATCAGCATCGTCTGGGTCTGTCAACACAACCATGTGCATCGCCAAATCACCCTCTTGTTTATAGACTCTTGCTTCAACATTCCAACTGTCATTTACAATGCTAAGTGTGCTGTTATCTATAGAGACTGTGACAGCATTATCATGATACTTTCCCTGGCCGTTGCCATTTTGATCTAGTTCGTACAGGTCAACACTATAAGCGGGCGGCAAGTCTGAATCAGTGACATATGTTGGTAAAACCCATTTTTGATTGCTAAATTGCAAATCAGCCACCTCCATTGACTGCAAAGTCTCTGAGGTACGTAAAAGCACATAGCTATCTTCAAATGTTTTTTCTGCTAAAACATCATTGCGCTCGATACCTGCCCGTGCAAATTCTTCTGACAAAATCGTGGTAAATGATGTTCTTTTCTGTATTGCAAGTAGACCACGGTCAACCATAGCAATAGGTTTGAAAGATAATTGAAATTCTGTGCTTACTTCCAAGTCCGTATTGTCCAATGCATCTTCGATGTTTTCTCTGTCTTCGATGTCAAAGTTGTATCTGTGAAGGCCTCTACTGTCAAAACCTGTACCTCTGTTAATAGTGAAGTCAAAGGGCGTTTCACTGAAAAACTCAACTTCACTGTCTCCAATCCTCATCGACATTGGGACAGATTCCCCATCAAGGTCGCTTGAACTAAAATCGTATTGATAGAGCCAACCATAGTCGGCATCATCGCCTCGATCTGAATATGAGAGAAAAGTTCTACCTGAAGCATTAACTTCTAAAACGTTGTTATTATTAGCATAAAGACCTGTGGGGTATGCAACTCCAAAGACATTTAGCCCCTCAAGTTGTTCTCTTGTCACTGAGGGTAGAATAGAAGGAGTTTCGAGAATTTCGGCCTGTGAATTTTGTATGGCAGTATCAAAATTAGGATCTACTCGTGTCCCATCGGTATCATCAATACCTTGACTTTTCTGCCAAGTTTTCAGCAGTTCTGTGACAGGAGTATCCAGTGGGAAAAACTGACTGAGGGTAGTTTTTGATGTGTCTACCGAATAGTTTTCATCACTCTCAATCAAGTTAATCAATGCAGCGACTTCCAAAAGGAGGCTTGGTGGCATTGAAGATTCCGATAGAGTTAGTGTTGAAATTGAGGATGGTGGTTCTCCATCATTGACTTCAGCCGCTAGCAAGTATTTAGCGGTGCTTAAACTAGAGACAGTCACCCTTTCTGACTCCGATGGCGAAAGGATTTGATCTTCTCCTGCCTTCTCAAAGGCATCCTCTATAGTGCCAATAACAGAAATCAGTTCGACTTGTGATTGGATGGCTTTGCCAACTGCTTTTATTGATATCAATTCGGTTGAGGTCGAATCACTTGGCCGCGCACGCAGCGTGAATTCAAATGCTCCCGAACTGTCTGCCTCAGTATTCTGTTCATTACCATTATAATTGAGTGAAACTTGCGCAAAGGACATATTTTCACCTATCACGGAACTGTGGATAGAAAACTCATAGAAAAATTCTAATACCTGAAGGTCAAAACTGGGTAATGACTCTGATAGTGCGCCATCAGATACCGAAATTGTTATGTCAGTGTAAATGCCAACATCTCCCACACTGGGCTGACCTGAAAGTTCACCTGTCTGGCTATCTAATGCCAAAAATGATGGAAGGTTCACGACTGAAAAAGTGAGCTCGTCGCCCTCCCTATCTGACGCTGAAGGGATAAAGCGGTATGTTTGGCGCTCAGTGATTTGAATTGAAGGTGAACCAGATATTGTAGGGGCAGTGTTTGAGTTGCTACCGCCACCGCATCCTGCGATTAAACTAAGGCCAAAAAAGCATGATAAAATAGTGAAATGACTAAACTTCATATATATTTCCGAAAAGTAATTAGGGAACGATGCTACGCCACCTTATCTTGTGACAATGGTGAATAGCTGTATTTACATGGTAGGTTTGCCACGTTGTGTCAGGTACAGAACACGGCTGCCGTTTCAAAACTAATAATTGGACTTTTTCAAGGTTAACGCGTTGAAACTTATACTAATTGTAAAGTCACCTGCTTTCAACTAAATACCGTACAGATAATTTAACGGCCAAAAGATGTAAACTTTAACCTAGAATAAGCGTTATTGTTCAAAATTGATCTTCTGCTATCGGTGTTTTGCGTTTATGTCTCACTTATGAGACTAAGAGTATATGGAATACGATACCTGCTAACGTTTAAATTTTAATTAGGAGACTCAAAGAAATCGTTGACCGTAAATTCAAAACAACGCCATTGCCCTGGCATTGGCGCTTGAGCGGATTAGAAAACAGATATTGTTAGTCTGAAACGACTTCTACAGGTCCGTGGTTATCACAATGGCCGTCGTGTTGGTAATGTAGATGCCCATCGACGATGTAGCAGATATGGTCGCCATGGGGCACTGCCTCATGGCCACAGCCAGGCCCATGAATATGCCCTTCTTCATGACCAGAGCACTTATGTCCATTGGTACATGTATCTGGGTTAGTTTCATTCACCTCTATCACATGCTCTTCCACTTGTTCTCCATTCATATGATGTAAGTGTCCGTCGTGGACATAATCTATGTGATCGCCATGTTTAATTGCTGTGTGACCACAACCAGGACCATGTTGATGAGGATGATTTTCATGTATTTCGCATTTACTCATATCTTTACCCTTTTATATTTCAATAAGTAATGAAATGTTAAATTGTTAAATTATCGCTGTCAATGTGGAAGAGGGTTACTTTTTAGTATTGTTGCAATATTTATATGAACGAATTGCCAAAGGCTGCCAAATTGGGGCCTTTTTCATCGAAAGTTATAGATGAAATATATCTACGCTGTGCGGCAAAGAGCCATTGATTTTATGTGTTACTATTTGATGATTGTTAAAATATTGATTTGAAAAGGGTGTGTAATCTTGAAGAGTGATGAAGATGAATACCATGAGCATGAAAAACTGCGCAATCTCGCTAGTGAAAGTGACGCAACGTTTGAACGAGCAGCGCGCCTATTCAAGGCACTTGCTGATCCAGAAAGGCTAAAACTCATTTCAATTCTTTCGCAAGGAGAAGCCTGTGTCTCTGAACTCGCGACCAAAGATCAAATGTCGACTGTTTCTCAGCGATTGAAGATTCTTAAAACAGAAAATTTAGTTGCCAGTAAACGCTCTGGAAAACACATTAACTATCGGTTAACAGATGAACATGTTTTTGAGCTAATCGATAATGCAATAGCTCACGTGAACGAAAAAAAGACCTAACTGACATCTGAATTTGATAGATATTTCTTGGTAAATACTTTGTTAACTTTTCAAAAAGACAGGTTTTCATTGCAATTTTTAGTTTGAGACCAGCTCTCGAAAGATGCGGGTAAGTGTGGGTGAAGGACGCGTATTGGAATATAAAATTATGCAGTCTTCAGGCGTGATAAAGAAGCGGCTGAAATGATTCGACGTGCACAACCATTACCTGCCATTCCACTCTCTATCAATAAAGAGACGCTTGAATTGGTGGTTCCTGTCGAATTCTTCGTTCGCTGATAATTATATATGAGGCTGGTTACACCTCGTCTTGATTGTCATGTTTTTCTTGCAATATTCGTTTTTCATACTTTAAACTGCGAATCATTCTCATTTTTAACTACTTAGGAAAATCGATCAGTCTTTCCAGCTCTCACGATACTATTAGTGTTCTTTATAGCGACCATCACAGTTGGTTGAATCGATGGTTGAGAAGTAAATTAGACAACGAGTCTGACGCGGCTGATATTGCTCAGGATACGTTCGTTCGTTTGTTGCGAAAACCAGACCCTCAAAAGATTGAAGACAAAGAACCACGCGCACTCATCACTCATATCGCCAAAAATCTGGTCATCGACCATTGGCGACGCAAAGACATTGAACGTGCTTATCTAGCCACGATCTCTGCATTACCTGCCGCTGAATCGCCATCAGAAGAGACAAAATGGCTTATCGTCGATGTGCTCCAATGCGTGGATAGCATGTTGCGAAACATGCCCGAAAAGACTAGGAATATTTTTGTTTTGGCTCAAATTAAAGGTTACAAATATAAACAAATTGCAGAGCAACTGGGTTATTCGATACCAACCGTGAAAAGGCATATGAAAAAAGCCTATATCGCTTTATTGAGTATTGAGAACTAATGATTAGCTGTAAAAGTCGAGCTCAGTTTTGTTAAGTAATTTTAAGAGCATCGACCCGAAGATCATCGAGGAAGCAGCAGAGTGGTTGACACGCTTCAAATCGGAAGAAATGAATCCAACCTTGAAGAAAGAGTGGGAATTGTGGCGCAATAAAAGCCCCATGCATGAATCAGCCTGGCATCGAGCTGAATCGCTGTTAAATACTCTTGATCAATTATCACCAGATGTAGTTCACAATACACTGGATATAGCGGGCAAAGCCAGCAAGCGTCGTTTTATTAAAACAATGGCTTTGGCTATTATTGCTTCACCGTTGTTATGGTTAAGCTATCGCGAGGTTTCTAATTCTAAATGGAAAGCCGATTATCGAACTGAAAAAGGTGAGATCAGGAGGTTTACTTTAGCAGATAGCACACAACTTGAATTGAACACCGATAGTGCAGTGAATGTGATCATTAGCGAAAACAAAAGACGTATTGAACTTATTAGTGGTGAAATAAGAGTTAAAACGGGCCAACATGAATTTCGTTCGTCTCAAAGATTAACTGTTAGTTCGACACATGGTTATATGCAGCCCATTGGTACTCAATTTAGTGTAAGGCAATTTGATGAGGCGACGCTACTCTCTGTATATGAGGGACAAGTTGATTTGACAACCGCTATGTCGAAACAGCAAATGCGTATACCTGCTGGAAAACAAGTGCGATTTACTGCAACAACGACGTCTAAAATTAAACAAGCCGCAGACGATTCTGCGCTTTGGGAGCGTGGAATGCTGTTAGCGAGAGACGTACGGTTAGGCAAGTTGATCACAGAATTAGCTAGGTACCGTGCAGGCTTCTTGCGTTGCGAGGAAGGTATAGCAAACATGCTGGTATCGGGAGCATTCCCTGTCAGCAACACGGACAAATGCCTGGCTTTACTAGAATCCACATTGCCTGTAACAATCCATCAATTCTCGCCCTGGTGGGTAACTGTAAAATCAAAATAATTTATTAACGCATTATACTTTTTTTCTTTTCATTCGGTGTACTGGGTGTAACAGCTCAATCACGGAAAGTTAATGAACAAAAACAAGTACAAACGCACCTTTTTATCCGCGCTACACAAAACTGCATTTTGCATTGTTGTGGCAACCTATGCGGCAACCAGTCCAACAGTAATCTATGCTCAGCAGAAAGAACCCACAAATAATTATCTGATTTCAGAAGGGAAACTCAGCGATGCCGTGGCGGAGTTTGCAGCAAAATCTGGTGTAGCATTATCCTTTGAGCCAAGTGCGTTACAAGGAGAGACTACCACTGGCCTTCAAGGCCAATACACGATCCAGGAAGGGTTTGACGCATTACTCGGAGGAACTGGCTTTCAAGTCGTTAGTTTTGAATCTGGGTACCGTCTAATTAAAGTGGAAACCGAATCAGAGGCTCTCGTGCTTGCACCCATCAAAGTCAAAGGGGAACTCCTCGAGCGAACGGTACAGGATTCGCAAACAAGTGCCTCTATTGTGCAAGGAGACGCTCTAGAAGCGCGCTCGGACCCAAACATATTTGATGTTCTAGAGCGCACACCTGGTGTTACGCTATCTGCAGCGGCGCCAATTCCATCAATAAGAGGCATTAATCAAAGAGGCCCAAGTGGGAATGGGGCTTCATTAATATCACTGACCGTGGATGGTGCTGCCATATCAGATTTTGGCTTGCTGGTAGAAAATGGGCCCTACTCAACTTGGGACCTTGAACAGGTTGAAGTTTTAAGGGGGCCTCAATCCACCCAAAGCGGCAGAAACGCCTTGGCGGGTTCGATTAATATTACCTCACGTGATCCGATCATGGGGCGTGAATTCAAGATCCGCGGCGAATTAGGAGATTTTGGTACTACTGGTATTGCGGCTGCCGGTAATATAGCAAATGCCAGTGAAACGCTCGCATTGCGAATATCTGGTGATATACGAGAAGCAGATGGTGCTATTGATAACCCGGTTAGTGGCGACGATGACGTTGCTAGAGTTGAGAATACAACCTATCGTGCCGCCATTAGATGGCAACCAAATGAAAACTTTGATGCGACTTTTAAATACACTGACACCGAAGCGGTAACGGGTATTCAATTGTTTCAGTTTGATGAATTTCCTGAGAATCGGTTTAATCGTTCCAATGTTGATTCTTTTCAAGAATCGGATTTTAGTATCTTCAGTTTTAAAGCCCGATATCAGTTGAATTCGAATCTTGATTTGCACTATGACTTAACGGACATGGACGCTGATTATTTTCAGCCGTTCGATTCCGATTTTTCTCAAGCGGATCTGGGCGACGGCTCTCGTATTCGCGATTTTACGAGTCAACAGCATGAAATAAGGCTGCTCTATACAAGTACTGACATAAGAGGTGTCATCGGTTTACTCTATGCAAACTATATTGATGACGGTCTTACCGCGGGTAGGTTTGCGCTTGCCCCAGGCACTTTTGGAACGTTAACTGCTCTTCAGGAACTTGAGACTACCAATATTGCTCTGTTTAGTGAATTTGAGTACGACCTATCAAAATCCTATTCCATTGTTGCTGGTTTTCGGTATGACCGAGAAGAACAGGACGACTTTCTTGATAGGGTGATTACCGGTTTGCCGTTTCCACCAGAAGAGCCCACTATCACTGATACGACATACAACGCATTTTTACCTAAGCTTGGCGTCGTTTACAATTTTTGCGATTTAATGAGTCTTGGTTTCACTATACAGAGAGGTTACGGAGCAGGCGGTGTGCGAAATGTTCCTGCACTTGGCGCAGTTGATTTTGAGCCAGAATTTACCACTAACTATGAACTTGCCTGGCGATCCGAGGCTGAAAATGGGGAGTGGATTTTTAATGTGAATGCCTTTTATGCAAGATGGACTGATCAACAGGTAGAAGTTGGAACCAGTATCGCTGACTTTCGAACGGTTAACGCAGGAGAATCCGAATATTATGGTGTAGAGCTTGATAGTCAATGGTATCCGGTTGCAAACACTGAATTATACGTTTCTGCCTCTTATGTAGAGACAAAATTCTTGGATTTTGTTGATTCAAATACTGACTTTAGCGGCAATGAATTTAGAGATGCACCAAATCTAACACTTCTTATTGGTGGTGCATATTATTTCAATAATGGCGTCTTTTTCAGTACCGATGTGTCCTATACCGATGAATCTTTTGCGGATGCGGCAAATCAAATAGAGACTGAAGATCGCAGAGTTCTAAATGCTCGGATCGGTTACAGTACTGATAATTGGACGTTGTTTGCATATATCCGCAACCTGACTGACGAAGATTATATTACAGGTAGACAGCAAACTGCGGTGGGTGAGTTTGTCTTCGCTGGAGAACCACGAACATTTGGTGTGGTGTTTCAATATAATTAAAGGCAATCAAAACTCTTAAGAAAGTTGTTTTATTTGGGGGTGAAACCTGGCGAGTCGCTCAAGCATTAGTTTAAATCTGAATTAAAAAAGCATAGGGATGTCGAAAGGGACTCAAGCCTGCCCAATACGCAATGTTCAGCATTTTTTTTAACGTCATTTGGTAGCAAAAGACAAATAAACAGCAAGACCAAAAATGGTCGCCGAGACAATGCCAAAAAACGCTGCTAGTCCTACGCCAAAGTTCGTTACCGCTGCACAAAGCGCGATGCTTAGTGCTAGCATCAAGTAACCCGAGATTGTCATTGACCATTTTTTAGCACCGGTAAGGCGGCTGTTAGGCCATAATTGCCGGTGATGTTTTTGCATTGCGCCGCAAAGTAATACACTTCCAAGCAGTGCTGCAAAGAAAGCAAAAACGTACATCAACATTCTCTAACTCCCTTGCGCATGCGCTTGTTGTAGAGCGCCTTTCACTATTTGTGTTTTTGGCAAGCGATTCTTGAGTAAAAGTGCTGCAATCGCGAATCCAATTCCAGTGGCAATAGCGACTATGTCAAAACCCGCCAAGACCCAATCTCCTTCGGGTAAACTATTGAATAAATGGGCATCCGTCGTGAGTAGATTAACGATAGGAATTGCAAGAAATGCAAGTGAAGCAACCCAGCATTGTTCCATCCAAGCGTTTAGTTTTGGCCTGAAAACAGGATGTAATAAGCACAGTCCCCATATAATGAACATGCAATGTACTTCCCAATCAGCTCTTCCTTCCATTCCTAATGGCAAGAGACGATTAGCCCAAAAGTAGGCAGCCAGCGCTGTCATTAGGCCGACAATGGTGCCGATGTTTAAGCTTTCAACAAATTGATAACCACGATCAGGTCCCGTTTCTGCAATTTTTACTTTGCGTTTTTGCGTCCAATATATTGCACCCGTTGCTATCATTCCTGTGCCTAATAGACCACTAAAAAAATACAACCACCGTACAAAAGGACCTGCAAACAAGCCTTCGTGTAAACTGATCATAATGAACGCTACTCCAACGGCATTGTTCTTTACAAATGGCCTGTCGTGAATCAATTCTCCAGTCATGCCATCAAACACCAACTGAGTCGCTCCATCTGATGACAAGTCCTTAGACACATTCACTACAATCTTAGCGTTTGTGTCACCTGGCTGAAAAACCTCAAAGTTCCGAACGTTTTCAAAATCGTCCCTACTACTTAACTTTTCCACTATATTTTGCAGTGATACAAGGTTGCCAGGTTCACCAGAGCGTTCGACATGTTCTTCATTTACTAACATGTGTAATCCCTCGTCGGCTTTTTGCAAATCGAAGCCGTAGCTGCCCACCGCAATACCTGGCATCCAGACTGTGACCATGAAAATCAATCCGCTATAAGTAATCATAAGTTGGAATGGAAGCGATGAGATACTCATTAGATTGTGCATATCAAGCCATGCCCGTGGGCCTTTTTGGCGCCTAAAGGTAAAAAAGTCAGAAAAAATCTTTCGGTGAATAACCACACCTGTGATTATTCCTACTAGCATCAGCATGGTGATGACACCCACTAAACGATAGGCGATATCCCTATCGAGGTAATGCAAGATATAATGCATGCGATACAATGTTTGACCGCCACCGGTATCTCTAACGGATTGGTCCATAGGTTCACCGGTATTTATATCGAGTATTTCATTGCCGTTTACTGGCTCTGCATCTTCCGCGGACTCCTCAGCAGCGTTCTCTGTGGTTTCTTCCGTCGTTTTGCCCTGCCAAAAAATACGTAAATGCGGTGTTTCCCGCCACTGAGCAGGAGTAATGACCCAGCGATCTGCGTCAGGCGCTTCTCTGCGTAAGTAATTCTCAGCCACTCGCACGCTATCATCTATAGAGATGTTCGTTTCTACCGGCACTTCTGGCTTCATCCAACGATCTATTTCGTTATCAAAATACCCAACTGTCCCAGTGACAAACATAAAATACAAAATCCAACAAAATACCAGACCCGCCCAGGTGTGAAGCCAAGTCATTGACTTTCTAAAACTGTCGTTCATTGTGCATTCCCCATTTGTATAAACCACCAACTAAGTCCACTAGTTACAGCAATTACAATGACTAACGATGACCAAATGAGACGTAGTGATTTGGCATGGAAAATCCACATAACAAGTGCGCAGTAACCTGCAAAACTGAACAATGTAACCCAAGCAATTGCGCTATGCTGCGCTACAGGTAGGAGTAACGTCAGTGCAACTCCAAGGGTGTTTATGAGTAGGAAGGCTGGTATTAGGGCCGCCATAATGCGGGAGAACACTAACCACCGGTAACGCGGAGTGATTGTTGTTGCCATAGTAAATACCTTTATTGAATTTGTAATTAAATTTACTACTAGTGTCTTTACTAATTATAACGTTTTTGACTGGATAAACCCGTATCAATAATATGAATTTAATAAAAGTTTTACACTGACTAATGCGCATTTTTCTTTGCATTAGATGCTCAATCGGACGCCATTGGTCCCATTGAATCTGGGCGTCCCTTACGAATTGAGTTGAATATTCAGTTTTAAAAGCAATATTTGTTAATTGCCCAATATTCTATGAAGCGATTATTGAGGTTAATTTATTAGTTGCAAAGCCTCATGCCGCTTATCAATTCTCCGCCCCTGACATGTTTAATTACGTCGCCATCTCTAATCAGCACTGCATCAGTGCGATATCCCGTCATCTTCCCAAAGACGTTTTTGGAGTTGACGTCAACGCAGACCAAATAGCCATATTTGATGCCAGTAACCTTGTCACCAATCCAATGCTTTCTTGGCTCAGTGATGCCTCTAAATTCAACGCTTTCAGGATCGCGCAGTTCGGTCTTAAGGTAATTCTTGGCGATGCCTTCGTATTGGTCAGGGTAGATGCCATAATTCGCGTCATTCGTCTCATTTGGAGACGGTAAATTTTGACAACCTGTCAACAACACAAGCAGCAAGGTGCTAAGCAATACTTTCATATTTTCTATTTCCTAAAACAAGCGCTTGCCGGTCAACGCCATAAACATGGCAATGACCCCAACAATCGAATAGATAACTTCAAACACGCCAATACTTTGTTGGTCACCTTTTATAACGGCATAAATAAGCATCGCGAGTAACATAAGTGATGGTATCGAGAATAACCCGATGATCACGCGCAGTTTAGTAGACAACATTTTATGGTCAGTATTCCATGCTATTAGTGATTTTTTGACAATGATTTAGAATGGCGTATTGAGGGTACCAATGACAATGCGCCATCTTCACACAAAATATTAGTTTCAATGCTTAAACAAAGCAAAAAGCGCCTCATAGCATTCCTCATTCATGTGCGATTAGATCACGAGTTAATGCTTTAGCATCAATCCTTTGTTTAACCTCAACATTGACTATTATTAAAGGTAACATGTAAAAACAGGATGTTTTCTATCTGATTGGGAACAATAATTCATTATTTTTGCGTTAGCGCAGTCGATTGTGGCGATACAATGTTGTTGCGACAGTCTGCCATGCGTTGTTTTGCGTTTATTTTTACGGACAAGTTAAGGAGCATTTGTGGAGTATATTTGGTTGGTTAGCGTTGCAACATTGGTGGCAGGTGCCGTTGTTGGTTTTCTATTTGGACGGTCAAGCATTGGCAATCGTCGTCAGGCGGAATTATCAAAGCAGGCAGAGAGCGCGAAAAATGAACTTGAAGACTACAAATCCAATGTTTCAGCCCATTTTGAGAAAACAGCTGAGTTAGTTGGGAACCTGACACAAAGCTACAAAGATGTTCATCAACATCTGGCTGGGGGAGCGCAAGAACTGTGTGATCCAGGCAGTATTAACTTAAAGCTTGAGCCAGCGCTCCAACCTAAGCTTGAAGAAGAGGTGGCATCTGCTACAGAAGAAACCCCTGTCGAAGAGCATGCTGAAACAACACCACCGGAAGTATCCGCTGAGGAAACACAAAATGCATCTGAAACAGAAGAAAAATCCGCAGCGACGACATCCGATGGAGAAAAGACGATTGAAGTAGCTTCAGATGAAAGTAAGAGTATTGATCCCGTGGTAAAAGGCGAAATTGAGCCATCGGAAGAAGAAATGCCTAAAGAAGAAGTAACTAAAAAAGAAGCATTGAAAGAAGAGTCATCGGCAAAGGTCTAAGCGTCATAATTAAATGACGCTACTTTTGGGTGCCCAACGGCGCCCATTTACTTGCAATCATTGTAAAAACGCAATACCCTAATTCTGTGTCTTCTTTTTTCGCTCAATGGATTGTGTGATGTTATTCCAACCTCGGATTGACATCGCGCTTTGACTCCACATCTTTCATTTCGAATAGCACATCTCTTTTTCATTTTTACGTAACATTTCTCATTAAACTACTATAGTTGTTGTATTCCCGGCTGAAGTTTGCAGCCAATCCTCTTCATACAATAAGGGAAAAGCTTTGCTTACTGAACGCTACAGAAGTGTGCGGTCTGCTAGTCTTGAGATCATTAATGGACTATTGCCCGAAGATCTGTGTTTGCAAGCGATGGCTGATACTAGTCCATTAAAGTGGCACCTGGCACACACCACGTGGTTTTTTGAAACCTTCATTTTGAAGCAAGCATCAGATAATTATTCATCGTTTAATGAAACCTTTGAGTACTTGTTTAACTCGTATTACAACGCGATAGGCGAGCAATATTCTAGGCCAAAACGCCATTTGCTGTCTCGCCCGACGGTTGATGAAGTGCTGGCGTATCGACATCATGTTGACGACAATATGGTAGCCTTGTCAAACACACTTCAGTCATTAGATGCGATGCTGCACTTGGGGTTGCATCATGAGCAACAACATCAGGAATTGATGCTGACTGACCTTAAATACAATCTGTATCAACATCCATTTCCCATTCAATACAATCAGTGTCCACTTCCTCAAGCAATACCAATCGAGCGTAGATGGCATCATTTCGATGGCTGTCAGTACAATGCCGGGTATTCCGA
>JBCDMA010000027.1:0-20716 GCA_038744645.1 Pseudomonadota bacterium
GAATGCTCCGAGCAAAACTGTTCGCTGTAAAAACCGCCCTCAGGATGCGGAATTAATGCGTACATATCGATAAGTTGAGCAATTCTTTCTTTTGACATAATGGGGGAATTCTCCGATTCAGTTGTAGTCATTTTACGCCTTCTTAACCGTTCTAAACCTAAAAAACATAAGCTCGCAAAACAACGCGCAGTGGGACCAGGAATAGATTAGGCCAAAAGTTAGCTAAATTGCGGTTTACACTGCAATTATGTCTTGTAGCCGAGTGGGCTTTTCTATATACTCTCGCGCCTTGCAGTCACCACAACGTTCCTTGCCTTTATAACAGTAGACTGCGCTGTTCTAGGCTTCAACCGTAGGGAGCAGAAATGCGTCATTACGAAATTGTATTTATGGTTCACCCTGATCAGAGTGAACAAGTGCCCGGTATGATTGAAAAGTACAAGGGTATCCTTGAGCAAGACGGTGGTACCATCCATCGCTTGGAAGACTGGGGGCGCCGTCAATTGGCTTACCCGATCGAAAAACTTCACAAGGCACACTACGTTCTTGTTAATGCAGAAGCTACTGCAGCGGCTGTAGAAGAGTTGGAAACAGCATTCCGCTTTAACGACATCGTTTTGCGTAATCTTGTTATGCGAACTAAATCATCAGTATCTGAAGCATCTCCGATGGCAAAAGAAGAGCGTCGTGAAGAAAGAAAAGAGCGTCCTGCGCCAGCACCAAAGCCTGAGACCAAGCAAAAAGAAGGAGAAGCATAATGGCTCGTTATTTTAGACGTCGTAAATTCTGTCGTTTCTCTGCTGAAGGTGTTCAGGAGATCGACTACAAAGACATCGCGTTGTTAAAAAACTACATTACTGAAAGCGGTAAAATTGTTCCTAGCCGTATTACAGGTACAAGCGCAAAGTATCAACGTCAATTGTCAACGGCTATTAAACGCGCGCGTTTCTTAGCATTGTTGCCATACACTGACTCTCACTCTTAAGTTAGCGAGGATAGTGAAAGATGGAAATCATTTTATTAGATAAAATCGCTAACCTTGGCGGCTTGGGTGACCAGGTATCCGTTAAGTCAGGATATGCGCGAAACTTTTTGTTTCCTCAAGGTAAAGCGGTGCCTGCCACTAAAGACAATGTTGAAAAATTTGAACAGCGTCGTGCGGAACTTGAAGCAAAAATTGCTGATGCGCTTGCTGCGGCAGAAGCTAAGGCGGAAAAAATTAACGCCCTTGAAACCGTGACTATCGCAGCACCTGCAGGTGATGAAGGCAAGTTGTTTGGTTCAGTAGGTACACGCGACATTGCAGAAGCAATCACTACAGCGGGTATTGAAGTATCTAAATCCGAAGTCAAGCTACCTACGGGTACACTGCGTGAAACGGGTGAATATGATATTGATATTCAAGTGCATGGTGATGTGACTGCAGCAATCAAGCTAGAGGTTATTGCTGAAGTATAATGCCTTACCGCAATGTTAAATTCTAATTAAGAAGCAGGTTAAACACCTGCTTTTTTATTGCGCCAACAGAAAGAAACAGTCTCTTACTCTAACACTCATTAACTACGCATCTCACTCTCCTTGCTTCACCCAAAGCGGCCATGCCCAGATATTGACGTTGAATCGCAACTGTCAGCGTACGCGCGACAATACTTTGGCGGTTTTTACCGCTTTTCTTAAAGAATAAGAAAAAAAATACGCTATTGAAGTAAATCGAACGAGTGCCGTTGAATGGATGGTCGCTATTCGCGCTCATTAAAGTGGCTTGGTTATTGCAAAATAATGTTTGGAACATGACGAAAAAACTTATACATAACAAACAACTAAGGTAATTACTCGCTACAAAGATGCAGACTCAACTTGATATAACGGCTATTAAAACTGCTGCGAAAGAAGCTAAATCTGATGCGCTAAAGATAAATAACGGCAATTCAATAGACGCCGCCTGCAATAACGAGAATCAAGCAATCGAGCATGTGAAAGAGCTTACTAATAAATTGAAATTGCTGGAAAAACAAAACAACCTCTACCAAACGCTACTGCAACTAAACGACGAATCAATATTCGTTAAAAGCAGCAAAGGCAATTTGGTCTATGCCAATCAAGCTTTTTTTGAACACTATCCAAATGAGGAACCATCGACCCTTATTGGGAAAAGGATTGATACATTATTTTCTAAACCTCAGGAAGAGGAATTTGTTCAATCGGATAGCCAAGCCCTTACCCAAGGCTTACATGAGACAACTGAGCGTATCGTTTTACCAGACGAATCTGAAATCATCGCTCGGGTGACGAAGAAATCCTTCGTAGATGAAGAAGGTAATCAATTCATTGCTTGCATATCGAGAGACATTAGTGAGAAAGAAGCACTTATCGCAGATCTACATCGTTCCAATGAAGACCTTGATAACTTTGCATATGTTGCCTCTCATGATCTGAGAGCGCCGCTTAACGCAGTAAAAACTATGATCAATTGGGTGATATCGGACTGCAATGCGAATTTGCCTCAAGAAAGCCAAGACAACTTAGCCTTGGCCTTGAGCAGAGCAGAGCGCATGGACAGATTGCTCACCGATCTACTTGAATACAGCCGTATCGGAAGAGAGAAGAAAACGCCTGTGACGTTTAATCTGCGAGAAAAGGTTTTAGAGTGGCTTGAGCTTGTCGATTTACCTATGGGATTTGGTATTCAGTGTGATGACACTGAGGTTTTTCTGCCTGAAACACCGCTAAGTATCATTATGGTGAATCTCATTAGTAATGCGATCAAACATCATGATTCCGCTACTGCAAACATTAAAATAAAAGTGAGATTCAATAAGCATCACACGGTAATTGAGGTTCACGATGATGGGCCAGGTATTCCTGATAAACACAAACAGAAGGTATTTGATTTGTTTCAAACGTTAAAATCAAGAGATGAAGTTGAGGCGTCAGGTATGGGCTTAAGCGCAGTGAAAAAAATTGTGTTGAACTACAGGGGTAAAATAGCGATAAAGGATAACTCGCCCAGGGGTTGTCGATTTGTCATTCATTGGCCAACAGAAAGCGAGTAATAGATATGAAGATGCGTAGACACCTTCGTGTTTTGCTCGTTGACGATGATCTTGTCGATCGAAAAATTATCAAAAGGAGCTTTGTAGAACAATCATTTGAAATAGACGTGGTCGAAGCAACATCGGTTGCTGAAGGATTGGTGATGCTGCACAAAAACAGTTTCGATGTCATCATCTTGGACTATCGCATGCCGCAAGCGACGGGTATCGAAATGATCAAAGAATTGCGCAGTAGGCCCGATTTGGGCCAGGTGGCAATCATCATGATGAGTTCTGATCAAAATGAAGACGTGGCTGTGGCTTGTATCGAAGCAGGCGCACAGGATTTCATTCTCAAATCCGATCTCAGTAAGCTCAATATACAAAGGGCATTGATGCATGCGCAAAAGCGATTCGAGTTGGAGCATAAGCTTCATCAAAACTACATCAATGTAAAACACCTCTCAGAAAAAGATCCGTTAACAGGGCTGTCAAATCGCTACCATTTTAACCAGTTGATGGGTCTTCTTATAGATGACAAAAGTCAAACCAGAAAGGATGTTGCGTTGATCTTGATGGATTTGGACAACTTTAAATTTATCAACGATACGATGGGACATGACGCGGGAGATAGATTGCTAATTGAGTTTTCCAAACGGGTTAAATCACAATTGCGACGAGATGAAAGCTTCGCGCGATTGGGGGGCGATGAATTTGCCATTATTCTCGATGGCATGCGCACTAAAGAGCAAGTAAAAAAGGCGACAAAGCGCATTCATAACGCCACAAAAACAAAATTAGTTATCAATGACAATGAAATTGAATGCAATGCGAGCATTGGTGCAGCTATGTATCCTGCGCAAGCTTCCACAAAAGAAGAGTTGGTCCAATTCGCAGATGTAGCGATGTATACCGCAAAGCGCGAATCCAAAGGTTCGTTTAAGCTATATGAGCCAACATTGCAGGACAGTTTTAGCAGGCAATATAAAATTCAACAAAGTATTAAGCGCATCCTAAAAGAAGACGCATTTGACATGCACTTTCAACCCGTGATTAATCTTGATACCGGGAACGAAGAGGGCTATGAAGCACTGATAAGGTGGCCAGAAGAGCAGTGTACGTATGTGCCCGATGAATTTATTCCCATTGCCGAACAGAACAACGATATTCATGAGGTGGGCAGTTGGGTAATAGATCACGCGCTGAAAAAGATCGCGCAATGGCAGCTTAAGAAGCCGGACGCCTATATCGCTATCAACATTTCTCCAGTTCAACTGCAATTATCCAAAAATATCCAATACCTGATTGAACGCACTGAATACTATCAAGTAAGACCAGAAAGCGTGGTGTTGGAGATCACTGAAACCACATTGTTTGAAAAACATCACTTCATTAAAGATTCAATCGAATTATTATCTGAGTATGGTTTTCTTATCTCACTTGATGATTTTGGGGTTGGTTACTCGTCTATCTCTCATTTAGTCAATTTCCCGATCGATATCGTAAAACTAGATAAATCTCTGTTTACCATCGATGAAAGCGAAGAAAAGCGTATTGCTATCTTTGAAGCACTTGCGGGTATGCTAAAACGCCTAGACATGAAAGTAGTCGCAGAAGGGATAGAAACCAGTGAGCAGATGGCATTGTGTCAGCAGTTAAACATTGATAGAGGGCAAGGCTTTTACTTCTCAGAACCCAAATCTGCAAAAACAATCGAATCACAGTGGCAGCGCAGCGAGCACAGTCAATGTGAGGGAGTCAAGTAAGCAAGGCTCACCGATAAAATCTACTTTTGCACTTGAAGCGTTGCTGCTTGTTGTGCACGTTGAATAGCAGTCCAATGTAAAATGCGGTCGTTAAGCAATTCAGGGTTAATTGGTTTACTGATGTAATCTGACATGCCAGCACCAATAAAGCGTTTTTCATCCTCTTCCATCGCGTGAGCTGTAACGGCGATAATAGGAATGTTGGCATACTTCTCACCTACGGCTCCACTGCGTATGAACTTGGTTGCTGTCACACCGTCCATCTCAGGCATTTCATTGTCCATAAGAATCACATCGAATGTGACTTTTGCAGTTTTTAATACTTCAATTGCCTTTTCACCATTATTGGCGACGATGGCTTTCACGCCACTTAAGTTCTCAAGCAATACAACCTGATTTATTTCATTGTCTTCAGCGATGAGTACAACAGGTGGATTGGTCAGTTTATTGATCCTGTGGTCTTGGATGTTGCTGGTAACTGAAGGCGGTTTCTGACCCGCCATTAAGCGCACAAAGAATGAAAAGACACTACCTTTGTTCTCTTCACTATGCACTGAGACTTCACCACCCATCAGCTTAGCTAACTGCTTGCATATAGAAAGACCAAGGCCAGTGCCGCCATAGTTTCTCGATGTTGATGCACTGGCTTGCGCAAATGCATCGAAAACTTTTTCCTGTTGTTGTTCGGAAAGGCCAATGCCAGTGTCTACAACTTTACAGGAAAACTCGTACATACCTCGGACAATGCGTTTTACTTTTACATTCAGATGTATGCTGCCTTCTTGCGTAAACTTCAGCGCGTTGTTGAGTAGGTTCTGCATAATCTGTTGTAACCGCAGCGCATCTGCCTTGACCCAAAGCGCTTCTTCAAGATCAGATTTGAAGATGAACTGAAGATTTTTTTCTCGACATTGGATAGCGTAGTTATCGCGCATGTCTTCGATCAGCTGGTTTAAATTAAAATGGGACGACTCTAACTCAATACCGCCAGATTCGGCTTTGGAAAACTCAAGAATATCATTGACAATCATTAGCAAGTTTTCAGCACTTCGCTCAGCAATATCGACAAACCGTGTTTGCTCGTTGTCCAATTCGCCCTTTTGCAAAGCATTGAGCATTCCCTTGATGCCGTTGATCGGTGTGCGTAACTCGTGATTCATATTGGCAAAAAATCGCTTCTGTATTCTGGCAAAATCTTCTGCTTGACGTTTTGCATCGGCTAGGTACTTGGCTGTTAGTTCGCGTTTCGTAATATCGCGCTGAGCACCAATGTAGTGAGTGATGATACCGTGCTCATTAGGTATACCTGTCAACGTGAGTTCGTTGATAAACTCAGTGCCATTTTTGCGATAGTTGACCACCTTAACACGTAAGTTTTCACCCTTTTGAATGGCGTCCCTGAGCCGCGCTTTGCTCTTTTCAGTTGTATTTTTGCCTTGTAAAAATCGGCAATTGCGTCCTATGCTCTCTTCTTTTGAGTAGCCGGTAAGGTCAAAAAAAGCTTGGTTAGCATATACAATAGGTTGTTCTGGATCTGAAACATCGCTAATAACAAAAGGAGATGTCGCTACCTCTATCGCCTTGGTCCTTATCTTCAAGTCTTCTTCAAGTTTAAGCTGGCGTGTTATGTCCTCTCCGGCAATGACAGAGCCCGAACCATCCAGCATGGGAAAGGTCCGCCAAATAGTCGTGTTTGTGCCGGAATGCAATTGAATCGTTGATTCGCCATGGCGTTCCGAATCTTGCAGTTTTTGTTGAATGGAACGCGGTGTATAAGGGTGCTCGTTGAAAAAATCATCAGCCTTCTTGTTGGTGAGTATCGTTTCTCCTTGGTTATTTATCACGATAAGAAACTCTTTCAGAGAATTAATGACATTATTAATTTTGTTGTTTTTGAGTGATAACGATAGTGTTTTTTCTTTTAGCTTGGTAAAACTATCTCGAATTTCTCTAATTTCGACGGCTTCTGCACCATTCACAGCTGTTTTCAAATGAACAATGTTTATTTGGTTGTTGAGCTCATTATGCAGCTGATGAAGCGTTTTTGCTGCCACATTCGCTGCTGATCGCGAACTAAAAAAGCTCAAACCTATAGCCATCGTCAATGCAAATAGTAGCAGCGGTAATATCCAGAGACTGTATTCATAAGCATGTCGATATGATTCAACACTCGCGACACTATACTCGTCGAAATGTTGTACAAGAAAGAAAAATTTATCAAATGCGGAATCCATATCATTCAAAACTAAATCTTCAGCTAGAGGCATGGCATAGTTGGTATAAATCAACTGTCCCTCTGCACTAAAGAGGATCTGATATGCATTCTCCCTATTTGGTGTGAACAATGTGTCAATCGTGCGGCTATATACAGCCAATGCTCCTTCAGCCATGTTTTCATAGGTGATGGGTGCAACGACGAAAACACCGTCTTTATCAATATTGATGAATGGACGAAGCTCTTCGAAAACCTGCGCTTCCCAAACATTGGATGAAAGCTTTGATGGCACCTCGCTCCAATCTCTTGACAGAACATTGTTCCCTTCAAAATCGTATAATGCAGTACTGACGGATTCATCGTTATTTAGCTGTAAGCCTTGAAAGAAAAGCGGCAAAAATTCTTCTCGCGTGCGATTATCAAACAGCCCGTTAAGGATCAAATCGTTTTCTGCCAGATTGGTAACCAGAAGCACGTGTTTATCGAGATTTGTGATAAACCCGTCTTTAAAACTCTCCGCGTAAGACTGATGCTGTTGTTCGAGCTGTGATTGGGCTAAGTAAATGAAGATGAAAGATAAAACCAAGCAAAAAGCAACTAAAGCAGCGATAACTCTAGGTAATATCTGCCGAGATAGCTGTCCGTATAAGGTTGTTTTTTTTGCTTTAGTTCTCAACAGGTATTAACTCGCTATTCTCATTAAACGTTGTCATAAAATAGTCATCATGAAGAAGCGCGTCGTGTCGTGAAGAAGAAAATGGCTTGTCATAAAATTTTACCGCGCCAGCATAGTTTTCAATCTTTTCCAATTCCGAGCGAACTGCTTCAGACGATATTGAGCCAGCCGCGGAAATGGCTTTTGCAAGCAAGTGCACCAAATCATAAGCTTGGGCAATGCCGACCTGAGCCACAATAGATGTCTTGGTTGCCTCGGGATCAAATTTTTCCCTATAAGCGTTAAATACATAACTGGCTTTTGGCGTATCAGACATTTTTAAAAAGTGAAATGTTTGCAATACTTCAACATCGCTTTGCTGGAGCAATTGTTCAGTAAGTGTATTCACAAAGGCACCGCCAGCGATACCCCAATGACTAATAACAGGCAAATTTGCACCAGATACAATATTCGTCTTAACGACCACGGCACCTTCAGGTGCGTTCGTAACAAGAATTAATGCGTCAGGTTGTGTTTTCATCAGCTCGTTAAATTCACTGGTAAAGTCTTTTTGTCGCCAGTTTATCCAGCTTGTCGCAACGATTTCAATGTTGTTTGTCTCTGCAGCGTGTGTGAGAGATATCTCATTGGACCTACCCCAGCCTGTTCTTTCCAGCACCAAGGCGACTTTTTTAATACCTCTTGCTTTCGCTCTTTCTATCAATACTAGACCTGCATCTGAATCTCTTACCGAGACCCTGAATACAAAGTTTGGGTTATACCCGTTTTCTACGATCGCTGTGCCAGCTGCCCATGGATCGAGATAGATGAGTTTGTGTTTATGAATTTTTGGCAGCACTGCCAAAGCAACAGGTGTATGCACTCCACCTAATATCGCTGCTACATTCGGTTGTTCGGCAAATCCGTCAATGTTCTTTTTACCTCGTGCAGGATTTCCGCGATGGTCTTTCACCATAAGTTCAAGAGGCCTACCTAATACACCGCCATTTTGGTTAATTTCTTGTAAGGCAATTTCCGCACCACGTTTGATTGCCTTGCCGCCAACTGCAGCGCCAGCAGACATGTCCGCATCCATGCCGATGATGATAGGTTCATTTGCCTTTATTGAATGTGAGGGTGCTGAATGCGAAATAATTGAATGAGCGATAAATAATAAAGACAATGCAATTATCTTTAACATTTTAAGCATGGAACCTCCGTCGCGACTTGTTTGCATTGAAGCGCGTCGCATCTTTATTGACGATTTGAAACCATTGATAATTCGATACCATCCAGCAATCAAAACTCACTTTGCCCTTTTATCTTGCTTTATAAGTCTAAGGACGCGAATACTGCAAAAAAATCCTACATTACCCAACAAAATTACAAGTACTGCAGTTGTATAGCCGTTCTGCAGTGTGATCACATATCGTGCCACAACCGTGATGAGAAGAAACAAGAAAAAAATTTGGTAAAAGAAATAATTCTGCCAGGTAATTTTACCTTTGATTATCATAGCATTGAGCAATCGTCGTTTTGGTAACACAGTGACAAACGGTTAATGATTTGTAAAACTATTTATCGACCTCAATACACGTTTTTTTAAAAATACAAAAAAGCGGGCTCAGTACCCGCTATCACTAAAACATTGTTTTATATTAAAACACCGCAGATGAGCAATGCTTCGCTCATTCTGCATCGAACCAAATAATTTACTGTACCGATGCCAAAATCTCTCGCAGCGTTTCACTCGGTGACATAGCTAAACTGACTTTCTCTTCCTCTGGCATGTAATAACCGCCAATATCTGTAGGTTTAGATTGCGTAGCATTTATTTCTTCAAGAATTTTGTCTTCATTAGCGGCCAACGACTTTGCTAATGGTGCAAATCTAGCAGCTAATTGCGCATCGTCTGTTTGTTCAGACAATGCTTGTGCCCAGTACATACTCAAATAAAAATGAGAGCCACGGTTGTCAAGTTGACCGGCGCGGCGCAGAGGTGATTTTTGATTATTGAGCAGTACTTCTGTTGCCTTATCAAGCGTTGCTGCTAGCACATTGGCTTTTTCGTTGTGCTGTTTGACACCTATATCTTCGAGGGATACTGCAAGTGCTAAAAACTCGCCCAACGAATCCCACCGCAGATGACCTTCTTCGACAAATTGTTCCACATGTTTGGGGGCGGATCCGCCTGCGCCAGTTTCATATAACCCGCCGCCTGCCATTAGTGGCACTACAGACAGCATTTTTGCGCTAGTACCAAGTTCTAGAATCGGGAACAGATCTGTAAGGTAGTCTCGTAGTACGTTGCCTGTCACTGATATAGTATCGAGTCCTCGAATGGCTCGTTCCATGCTGTATCGAATAGCGCGCACAGGTGACATAATTTGAATATCAAGGCCTTTGGTGTCGTGTTCTTTTAAGTAGCGACTCACTTTTTTAATGAGTTGTGCATCGTGTGCTCTCTCATCATCCAACCAAAAGACTGCCGGCATGCCACTCAATCGCGATCGTGTTACCGCCAATTTCACCCAATCGCGGATAGGGGCGTCTTTAGCCTGGCACATACGCCAGATATCGCCTTCTTCAACGTCGTGTTCGATAAGGACGTTTTCATGTTGATCGATGATTCTGACAGTACCATCTGATTCCAACTCAAAGGTTTTATCATGAGAGCCGTACTCTTCTGCTTTTTTCGCCATTAAACCGACATTGGGCACTGTCCCCATTGTTGTCGGGTCAAATGCGCCATGGGTTTTGCAAAAGTTGATAATCTCTTGATAGATCGTCGCATAAGTACTTTCAGGAATGACGGCTTTAGTGTCATCCGTCTTGCCATCTGGTCCCCACATCTTGCCGGAATTTCGTATCATCGCAGGCATCGATGCGTCGACAATAACATCACTGGGTACATGCAGGTTTGATATGCCTTTATCAGAGTTGACCATCGCCAATGGCGGTCTGTCGTGATAGCACTCGTTGATGTCGCGTTCAATTTCTGCTCTTTGTGATGAGGGCAGGCTGGCGATTTTGTCATAGACGCTGCCCAATCCGTTATTTGCATTCACGCCAAGCTCATCAAAAAGATCGCCGTATTTGTTGAATAAATCCTTATAAAAAACTTTTACGCAGTGACCAAAGACAATTGGATGAGACACTTTCATCATGGTTGCTTTGACGTGTAACGAAAACAAAATACCTGTTTTCTTTGCGTCTTCTATTTGCTCTTCGAAAAAGCTGCAAAGCGCTTTTTTGCTCATGAACATGCCGTCTATAACTTCGCCTGCAAGTAAATCAACACGTGGTTTTAGGATGGTTTTAACGCCGTTTTTGTCTTCGTGCTCAATGCGAACACATCCAGCCTTATCAACAGTGAGTGATTTTTCGCGAGAGTAAAAATCGCCACCTCGCATATGCGCAACATGTGTTTGTGATGCTTGTGACCATTCGCCCATGCTGTGCGGGTTTTTCTTGGCGTAGTTTTTCACTGCTGCGGGTGCCCGTCGGTCTGAGTTGCCTTCGCGAAGCACTGGGTTAACCGCACTACCTAGAATTTTACTGTATCGCTCTTTGATTGACGCTTCATCATCTGTCGAGGTTTCTTCTGGAAAGTCGGGTACGGCAAAGCCTTTGTCTTGAAGTTCTTTAATAGCAGCTTTTAACTGTGGAATGGAAGCACTTATATTCGGTAGCTTGATGATGTTTGCGTTGGGATCTTGGGTCAGTTCACCGAGTTCTGTTAACGCATCGGGAATACGTTGGTCTTCTTCGAGAAACTCTGGAAAATTTGCCAAAATGCGTCCGGCCAATGAAATGTCACTTAGTTCCATTTCAATGTCTGCGGAAGACGCAAACGCTCTGATTATTGGCAGTAACGAATACGTTGCCAACAATGGAGCTTCATCGGTTTTAGTATAAATAATTTTTGACATGCTTGACCTCAAGTTAATGGCAGCTTTACCGCTGAATCTGAAAAGGGGGATTATTTAATATCACTAGCGTTTCAAAAAATAAAAACGCCAACCAACGTGTACACCTTTTCCAACGTGAGAAAATCATCAAGGAATACAGTGTCAGTGTAGTTCTAAACATTTGTACATTAAAAATAGCCGAGATGACATAGACTTTGTTAAATTAAAGTTAATGTTTTTGCTGCTATGTAATCAGTATATTGTCGAAAATGTCTTTTACAAGTCATACTATTGGAGTATGTAAATCCTCTTATGGTAGGAAATGACTCTCATACATTCTGGAACCAAATATTGCTCACTCATGAGTCAATTTAAACGCCATGATAGATCTATTGAACTAGGTTCAGCAATAGTAACCAAATGCTTCAACCGAATCGACATCGGTCAATCAAAAAAGGGAATTTAAACTTTTGTACGCGTGTATGCGACTAATTCAATACTAAATACAATACATGGGTAATATGACCAACGCACCGCCTACGGATATAGGGTTGCAAGCACTCATCAAGCAAGCACAAAAAGGCGACACGCAGGCGTTTCAGCAAATATATGAAATGCACATTGATCGCATCTATCCGCTATGCTTGAGACTTTGTGCTGATAAATCGCAAGCGGAAGATGCAACACAAGAAGTATTTATCCAAGTGTGGAAAAGCATTGCGAAATACAATGGTGACAGTCGTTTTAGCACCTGGCTGCACAGCGTCGCAACAAACGTTACTATCAGTTATCTACGCAGGCAAAAAAACTGGTGGCAACGCATGTTTAGTTTAGATGAAAGTGATGTTTTGATTCGCGATGCAGATATCCCGACAGACATAAGTCCATTGGAGAAACACCTTACAAAGCTACCAGAAAGAGCCAGGATAGTTTTTGTATTACACGCGATTGATGGTTACAGGCATGAGGAAATTGCGAAACTGCTGAAAATCGCAGTTGGAACAAGCAAGGCTCAGTTTCACCGCGCCAAGCAATTATTAGAAGAGAGGCTTAACCATGGCGGATAAGAGACTTGATGAAGCAGTAAAAGGCATTACAAAGAAGAAATCGCCTGAACGTGATCTTTGGCAAGGCATTGAGCTTGCGATTGCGAGTGAGCAAACAGAACCAGTGCGACGGCGGCACATAATGCCCCTTTATGCCATCGCCGCTAGCGTGATGTTAGTCATCGTTATTGGCATCGGCAATTATGATTCGGGAGAAATGTCACAAACGCAAATCATCGCTGAACAAATGAGCACAGACTACCTAGCGAAAAGAGAAGCGCTGCTGGTGGCGTACGGTAACACGGCGGTTACTGTCGATGATTTGGAGATACAGCTCGCAAATTTAGATGATGCCGCGAGCGCAATAAAGAAGGCGATAAGCGAAGACGCCAATAATCCTGTGTTATTGCAAATGCTCAAACGTGTCTATGCGCAACAGATAGAGTTAATTGAAAAAGTTCACGCGCCGAAATGGCAACAGCTTTGATATGAACAGTATCGGCTTAAAAAAATAGGATTGTCGACATGAAGAAAATGATTGCGTATTTGTTAGCCCTTCTGGGCCTGTTTTTTTCAGATATCGCCTTTGCACAACAGGAAGTTGATCAACAAATTGACGCTGCAACAGACTCCATTGTCGATATTGAACACCTGCATGGCGAAGCCGATATCATTGGATGGGAAAAGGACGTTGTTCAAGTCTCGGGTAAATTGGGAGAGAATACTGAAGAGTTTATCTTCGAACGAAATGGCAAGACGATTAAAATCGAAGTGAAAGTTCAATCAACCTCATGGAGTGATTGGAATTCATCTAGCGATGGCGATGATCTTGTGATTAAAGTACCCACTGGCTCGCGCGTAAAGTACTCCTCCACAAATGCGGATGTCACGCTTGACGATATTTTGGGAGGCGTGGATGTTGAAGTCATCAATGGTGAGATAGAAGCGGCGAAGATCAAAGGTAAAATAAAGCTAGAGTCAGTGAATGGTGACATTACGGCTGAGGCAGTCGATGGCGAACTCAATGTTCAAGCGGTTAATGGTGATATTGATTTGAATCACGACCTTGGCGACGAAATTCGCGTTACGGCTGTCAATGGTGATATAAGATTCTCGTCAGCGGCCGCAGATGCAAAAGTAGAGACAGTCAATGGCGATATAAAAATCACGCTATCAAACATTGACGATGTGTCATTAGATACGGTGAATGGGTCAATAGATGCAGATATGGACTTGCAAGAGGGGGCACTTGTACGCGCATCGTCCGTCGGTGGGCGAATTGACTTAAATTTTGATGAGGGCGTTGAAGCGCGATTTGATATCGAAGCACATGCCGGAGGGAAGATCAGAAATGAGCTTACGTCGGATGAAGAGCAAAAAGCTAAATATGGCCCGAGAAGATGGTTAGAATTTAATAAAGGAAATCCCACGTCGACAATCAAAGCAAACACGGTGAGTGGACGCATTACTATAGGCAAGAAATAACTATCCAAAAAATAACAATCTAAGAAAACTATCTAAAAATATCTCGATAACACATCTTGCATAAGCTCTGTGTTGCGTTACGATCAGGAATACTAATAAGACAATAACAGTGCCTTTCGTGCCAGACAGCGATCAACACATTAATATACCACCTCATGACGTTGATGCCGAACAATCGGTCCTCGGCTCCTTAATGATATCTCCCGACGCGTGGGATAGAGTGGCTGATGTGATTGTTGCAGATGACTTTTACAAACATGCCCATCGCTTAATTTTCAATGCCATTATTCGGCTGATAAACAACAATCAGTCCATTGATTATCTCACCATTAAATCCGATCTTGAGAATCACAATCAAATTGAGGAAGCAGGTGGGCGTGCTTACCTTATAGAGCTGGCAAAAAATACGCCAAGTGCTTCTAATGTAGCGGCTTATGCACATGCGATTCGCGAACGTGCAGTATTAAGAGAGGTTATTTCAGCTGCGCACGATATTGCAGAGGTGGGCTTTAATCCCGAGGGCCGCGATGCAAAAGATGTTCTGGATATTGCGGAGACCAAGGTATTTGAAATTGCCGAAAAACGCACTACGGCAAATGAAGGCCCTATCGATGTCAAAGTTGCGCTGAAATCAACCATTGATCGCATCGATGTTTTGGCAAAACAAGGCTCTGAGGTCACGGGAGTTTCCAGTGGATTTACTGATCTAGACAAGATGACCAGCGGTCTTCAACCCGCAGATCTTATTGTAGTTGCCGCGAGACCGTCGATGGGAAAGACAACGTTTGCAATGAATCTTTGCGAAAATGCCATGATGCTTCAAGAAAAGCCGGTGTTGGTGTTTTCGCTTGAGATGCCATACGAGCAAATTATGATGCGTATGCTTGCATCACTTGGCAGAATCAATCAAACCAGCATTCGTACCGCACGGTTGAATGACGATGATTGGTTTCGTCTGCAGCAGGTAACCCGTGAATTGGCGGACAAAGACAATCTGTATATTGATGATAGTTCAGGCTTAACCCCTATGGAATTAAGAACACGTGCGCGTAAACTTGCAAGAGAGCGGGGCGGCCTATCTTTGATCATGGTGGATTACTTGCAACTGATGCGGGTGCCAAGCATCAATGAAAACCGCACGCTTGAGATCGCAGAAATATCTCGCTCGTTAAAGGCATTGGCCAAAGAGTTAAATGTTCCGGTCGTTGCACTTTCGCAACTCAACCGTGGCCTTGAACAAAGAGCGGATAAGAGACCGATCAATAGTGACCTAAGAGAATCCGGTGCGATAGAACAGGACGCTGACTTGATTATGTTCATTTATAGAGATGAAGTGTATAACGAAAACTCTGAACAAAAGGGCGTTGCTGAAATTATCATCGGCAAACAAAGAAATGGGCCAATCGGCACCTGTCGATTGACCTTTCAGGGGCAGTTTTCAAGATTTGATAACTACGCTGGACCGGACTTGGGAAGTGCTTTTTAGACAACTATAGGTTGCTGAAACGTATTAGACGAGGCGCTGGCCTTGATTCAGTCACATGAATCTCAATAAACGTAAATAAAAAAGGCAGGTGCGTTAACCTGCCTTTTTGCTGACATACTGTCGCTTATTTTTGTTCAGCTTCTTCAATCGTTGCTGTCACCTTTGCTTCAATGCGTCTGTTCAAGCGATTTGACTCTTCAGAGTCGTCCAAGAACTTGAGGCGACTTTCTCCATAACCCACTGCTGTTAACCGAGAAGCGTCTATCCCGTAGTCGTCGACAAGGAGAGCTTTGACCGCATCAGCTCGTCGCTGTGATAACGCGAGGTTGTAGCTAGCAGCGCCGACAGCGGACGTGTGTCCCTGGATTTCAACAGTAGATTCCGGGTTTTTCTGCATAAACTCGGCGAATTCATCGATATTAAATGATTCAGGATTGATGATTTCGCTGCTGTTATTCGGGAATAAAATATCGAGTGAAATCGAAATTTCAGTTTCCGTTATGATTGAACACCCAATATCATCTACTTTGTTGGTTATCGGCGTGTCTGGGCAGGTGTCAATGGCATCTGGAACACCGTCTTGATCGGCATCATCAAGTCCGCAGCCCACTTCATTCACAGCAGTACCTGCTGGTGTTTGCGGGCATTGATCAACCGCATTTAAGATACCGTCGCCATCAGCGTCAATATTACAGCCGGTTGCATCCACTTCCACGCCAGGCGGTGTTTGAGGACATTCATCCACAGCGTTTAAAACGCCATCGCCATCTAAATCAACATTACATCCACTTTCGTCTACCTGTGCCCCTGCGGGTGTGGTTGGGCACCTGTCTATTGCGTCATATATACCATCGCCATCAGAATCAGGTTGGGTCGTCGCTGCAGCGCCGCCCTTACCGAATATATATGCCAAGCCTAGCTTAGCACTGTATTCTGCGTAACTCTGGCCAAAGTCGTGAAAGGCCGCAAGCTCGGTAATGACGCGCCAGTTTTCTGCTACAGCCCAGTGTTTACCGAGACCTATTGCGGCCATTCGATAACTTTCTTCAATGGATTGGTTGCGGATACCGCCAAACAGATAAAACACATCTTCGGGCAAGAAATACATCATGTCTGCGCCGATCTGTAAACCATCGTCAGCAAGTGTCGTGCGGATATCTTCTGTATCTAATAAAATTCTTCCTATCTCAAACCTTACTGCCCAAGATGGATCAAAACGAAAACCCAATTCAGCGCCATAACCTTCACCAGAATCAAGTCCACCGGTTGGCTCTGGTTTGTCAGAGTCTGCATTGTAATACTGCGCAAAACCACCAACCCAGGTTTCATAGGGAGGGGCATCTTGCGCGTAACTGCTAAAAGAATGTATCAGCGTTGTCGCCGCAAGAAGCGGGATAGTTTTTTTCATGTGTTTAGTCCTTTATGGGGGAAAATTATCGTGTGATTGCCGTTTTACTGCGAAGTGTAGCCTTTAATTCTTCAATTTAAAGTGGCACGCAGCATTCTTGAGCCAATTGATATCACTCCAGAATCTTGAACATGGATTCTCCATATGAAGTGGTATCTCATCTTTGATGCGAACTTTATTGTTATCAACTTGTTTGGCAGAAACAGGCAGGTAATGAAACCTGCCTGTAATAAAAGCCTAATTTATTACAATTATTTAAGAACGGCTTCCTCAATCACTGCTGTTACTTTGGCTTCGATTCTTCTGTTGTACCCATGCGCTTCTTCGGTGTTATCCAAGAATTTGAGGCGAGATTCTCCGTAGCCAACCGCAGTTAAACGAGACTCATCGATGTCATATTCGTTGATAAGTAGCGCTCTAACCTTCGTTGCTCTTTGCTCAGATAACCATTGATTGTATTCATCAGTACCGGGCGCGGAAGTGTGACCTTGAATTTCAGCTATTGTCTCTGGGTATTGACGCATGAAGTCTGCAAATTCACCGATGTTGAACGCACGTGGATTTTCGATAAAACTGCTGTTGTTTGCGAACAGTATTTCGAGCTCAATAGAGATTTCTTTTTCCTCTAACAGAGTGCAACCAACCTCATTGACTTGATTGTTTACGGGCGTATCAGGGCACTCATCTTTCGCATCTATAACACCATCACCATCGGCATCAGCACCGTTCAAAGGACAGCCAACGTCATCTACTTCCGTGCCAAGTGGCGTATCTGGACATTCATCTATCGTATTAAGAACGCCATCGCCATCTAAGTCAGCGTTACAACCCGTTTCATCAACCACTGTACCCGGAGGGGTGTCCGGACAACGGTCCATGGGGTCTCGCACGCCATCGCCATCAGAATCAGGATCATCGATAAATACCTGTCGTTTACCAAAGATATACGCCAAACCGAGTTTAGCGCTGTATTCTCTGAAGTTTTGCCCAAAATCGTGGAAGGCAGCGACTTCAGTAATGACGCGCCAGTCCTCGGCTACCTTCCAGTGTTTACCCACACCAAGGGCGGCCATGATGTAGTTTTCTTCGAGTATTTGTTCGCGACCACCGCCAAAGATGTAGTATTTGTCTTCGGATAGAAAATAAACGATATCGGCGCCGACTTGCACACCATCGTCAGCAAGTGCAGTGCGGATGTCTTGTGTGTCTATCAGGAGTCGACTAATCTCAAAGCGAACAGCAAAGTTTGGATCAAGACGAAAACCTAATTCGCCGCCAAAACCATGTCCATTGTCAAAACCACCCAATGGCTCGGGTTTATCAGAGTCGGCATCATAGTATTGTGCAAAACCACCTAGCCAACCGCGATATATGGTTATTTCTTTTGAAAAAGCATTGAATGATTGGATGAAAGCTGCCAGCGCAATGAGCAACGTGAGTTTTTTCATTAGAGTGTCCCCTCTTAAGCGAATCATTTTTTATTATCAAACAAATTTAAATTGACGAGTGTTTTTTCAACTTAAAGTGCGTAAGCGATACTTAACTTTGACACCGTTGGCATATGCCGTGAGCCTCAATTGTTTGTGTTTTTATTTTGAACTCATGCTGTTTTGCTTGAGCTTCTAACGTATCTCTGATTCCCTTCGATTGAATTTCTCTTACGTCGCCGCAATAGTCACAAATCAAAAATTGCACAGGGTGAGCGCAATCAAAGTGCCGGCAAGCTTTAAATGTATTTGTGGATTCCACTTTATGGGCCAATCCTACATGCAGAAAAAAGTCGAGTGCGCGATAAACCGTTGGTGGTTTAGCTTTACTGTCGGTTTGTTTCAGTTTGTCTAATAAATCGTAAGCACCGATTGACCCATCTGCTTGCAATAGCAGTTTATAAATTTTTTCACGGCTGGGAGTAAAGCGATTTCCTGTTTGTTCGCAGTACTGTTTTGCTTTTTGCAATATTTCTTGCTGCTCATCTGAATGCGGTTTCAGTTGCAACGCTTTTGTCCCATGCATTACTCTAATTTGCGGTTGATTATAATCACTGCAAGTGTTGTGAACAAGTTATTAAATAACTATGTTCTTAGTGTTAAACGAAAAAATCACAAGGCGCTATGAATTTTTTACTGTCAGAAGGGAAGTTTCTCATCCCAACTACCTTTGAGATAACACAAGCCGTCGACTTTTGGCGCAGCGACATGACCGATTTCCTTGACGATACAGAGCACTATATGATGAGGTTTTTGTCATCAGATGGCAATGAGCATCGTTTTTATGAGTTACCACAGGGTCTATTAGATGAACAAAGCTTTAGCGAGGTTACTTTGCGCCAGCTACTGTTCGTGGTTCCGGATATCGCACTAGATCACGCCGCAAAGTCTTGGCAGTATGCAGAGTTCTTGAGGACACATAAGCAATGCGGTTGCTGCGGTTCAACAACAAGAATTGTTGATGATGAGATGGCGACCGAGTGCACAAATTGCGGCCACCGTTGCTATCCCAGAGTAAGCCCCTGTATTATCGTAAGTATCCGCAAGGGCGACAAGATTTTGCTCGCTCAAGGGGTTCGCCAACGCAGTGCTGGGTTTTATTCAACACTCGCTGGGTTTGTAGAAAGCGCAGAGACACTTGAACAAGCAGTACATAGGGAAGTTTTTGAAGAAGTCGGTATCAAAATCAAAAATTTACGCTATTTCGGTAGTCAACCTTGGCCGTTTCCTCATTCTATCATGTGTGGCTTTATTGCAGACTATCAAAGTGGTACATTACACCCAGACAAAACCGAGATATTGCATGCAGATTGGTTTACCATTGACAACATGCCTGACACCGCACCAAGTGTGTCTATTGCAAGCAAGTTGATAGACGCGACAATTGCTGAAATTCAATCTACAAAAGCAGATTGATTTCATTCTAAGAACACAAGAATTGCCAATATCTTATAAACCACGTTCACGTATGAGTAGTAAATGACAGAATTAAAAAATGATAGGTATATTCGCGCATTATTAAAGCAACCTGTTGATATGACACCAGTGTGGATGATGCGACAGGCTGGGCGATATTTACCCGAATATCGAGAGCTGCGGAAACAGGCCGGCAGTTTTATGGACCTCTGTACGAACCCTGAACTCGCTTGTGAAGTAACCTTGCAACCTTTGAGACGCTTTCCATTAGATGCAGCAATCCTTTTTTCAGACATCCTAACTATTCCAGACGCAATGGGGTTGGGGTTGTATTTTGAACAAGGCGAAGGGCCAAAGTTTGAAAAGGTCATTGCCAGTAAAAGCGATGTTGATAATTTACCTATCCCAGACCCAGAATTGTCATTGACATATGTTATGGATGCCGTGAGAACGATAAGACGGGCACTTGAGGGCAGCGTGCCGTTGATTGGTTTTTCTGGAAGTCCTTGGACACTTGCGACCTATATGGTTGAAGGTGGGTCAAGCAAAGCATTCACCAAGATAAAAAAGATGATGTATGCAGAACCGCAAGTATTGCATGCATTGTTGGATAAATTAGCGGATGCAGTGATTGCATACCTCAATGCGCAAATTGCTGCGGGTGCTCAGGCAGTTATGGTCTTTGATACTTGGGGCGGCGTGCTTTGTCCGAGAGATTACAAACTGTTTTCACTGCAATACATGCATAAAATTGTTGATGGTCTTGATCGCAGTTATGAAGGTAAAACAATTCCTGTCACCTTGTTCAC
>JBCDMA010000028.1:0-20347 GCA_038744645.1 Pseudomonadota bacterium
GATCAAGGGCAACTAGTCGAACACGGCGACACGCAAAAAGTGTTTAAAAACCCGCAACACCCGTTGACGTCTAAGCTTGTAGACGCGCATTTTAATCTGGTATCAAAGCACTTTGAGGCCTCTTGAATATTCAGATTATTAACGTTCAATTAAAAAAGTACTTGCACAAAAAAGACGACTCATTAGCCGTCTTTTATTAGTCCCAACATTTTAATTCACGTATAAGATAAAAACCTTTCCGATTCAGGTTTTATCTTTACAATTTACACGATTAAATTTCAGAAAACTTTTCATCAAACAATTTTGCAGCAGCATCTGTAAATACAAAATTGCCGCGAATGTATGTTAATGTCGCTTTCTCAATATCAGTGACACGCGCACCATCAGCTGCTGATTTAAAAAGGTCTAAAACTTCGTCTTTAGACAGTTTACCTTCGCCAACGCCAGTTGTGTGATGCTTTGCAAGTTCAATCAATTCTTTCTCGTATTTATTTCCGTCTATAGTTACGTATGCCATAAACTAGATCCTCTCCTTCATTGTTATTATCAAATATGAACCATTTATATCTACGAAATGTGAATCATGTGTTTAGTCGATGATGCACTGAAGTAAATAATATATTACATCGATTTTATTGCAAAAATATGTTGTCTAACGGCCAATGTTACATCAGTTGACCAAGACAGTAGTTTACTTGTCAGTCTTTTTCTTTGTGGCTTTTTTATCTTTACTGGATTTAGTTTTCTTATCGCTCGAGGTCGTTTTTTTCGCTTTGCTAGTCGATTTTTTGGTGTCTTTCGATTTACTGCTTTTTGCGTTGCTCAAAACAGATTTAGCCGTCTTTTCGGTTTGTTTTGCTTTCGTTACCGTTTTGCTGTCTTTATTTTGATTAGTTTTTGCGCTCGTTGTTTTTGCACTGGTTGTTTTTGACTCTATCTTACTGGACTTAACCGACTTGTCAGATACGCTAGCACCTTTGCTGGCGCTCAATTGCTTGGTTGACGTGATCGGTTTTTTCCCAGTTGCTTTTGTCGCACCTCTGCTTGTGGAAACCTCTGACTTTAGGTTTTTAAACGTGGCTTGTCCTATCCCTGGGACGTTCAACAAATCCTCAACACGTTTAAAATTGCCGTTCTTTTTGCGGTAACTGACAATTGCCTTGGCTTTGACTTCCCCAATACCCGGTAAATTTTCCATCAAAGCAGCCGCGTCGGCTTTGTTAATATTGACCAGTTCAGCGAAGCTGACGCCAGATACTGTCAGTAAAATACTGATTATTAACGCGCGAGTGTAATGTTTTAAATTCATTGTGTTTTCCCTATTAAGCAATGTTGTTGATCTTATTTTTCTTTTTTAATGCGGTAATACCTACGCTGCATTATTGTCCATATATTTTCAACACTATAAAAAACTTAGGTCGTTAAATACAAATTATTTTTCTGATGGCGGCTACTTAGAGGACGGCAAGACGTTGCCTTAATACCCTATCCTTTTGGCGCTTTGTTTGCCGAATAACTCCAATGTGAACAGAGACAACATGTATGCTCATTTACACTCATAAAGCGCGGCACTCTCTATTAGTTTAACCATATTCAACAATGGTACGCGTGACAACGCCTAAAACGCTGACTTATATACAATTTTCATAGCACGTGGACGATATGCATAAAAAGCAACCTAGTGTCATGCTAAAGCTACTCAACCTGTGCTATTGAGGCAATGGTACCTTTTTTGCTAAATGCCGGTACCCATGTATTTAATCGGCAGAAGCCTTATGGAAAACGTGACCCCAATTCCGGTCTATCAAGATCAAACTCATCCTATTTTAGTCACAGAGCCCTACCTGCCCTCTATTCAAAAGTACATGAAATATGTTGAACAAGCATTTGTAAATCAAAGGATCACAAACGGCGGTCCACTATTACAAGAATTAACGGATAGATTGAAAAAGCTACTCGGGGTCAAGTACCTGTTAATTGTAAATAATGGCACGGTTGCTTTGCAGATAGCTTATAAAATCAAAGGCATTAAAAACGTTATTTCCACACCCTTTACTTTTCCGGCTACCCTCACGTCGTTAATGTGGTCAAATATAGAAATAAACCTTTGTGATATCGATAAACAAACGTGGAATTTGTGCCCTGACAACACCAGAAACGCACTCACAGATTTAACCATTGATGGACTGGTGCCAGTGAATATTTTTGGTATGCCATGCGATCTAGACAAGTTTGAAATGATTCGCAAGGAATTTGGGATCCCCATCATTTATGATTCCGCACAAGCGTTACTGTCAAAGTACAAAGGCAAATCAATCTATAACTATGGCGATATCCACTGTATTAGCTTCCATGCCACAAAGCTCTTTCACAGTGTCGAAGGCGGCGCCTTGGTATTTAAAAGTAAAGACGAATTCGAACACGCGACAAAGCTGATTAATTTCGGCATAGAAGAAACAGGACAAGTATTTACCCCCGGTATCAACGCCAAGATGAGTGAACTGCACGCTGCCATGGGCTTGTGCATACTTGATGAATTACCAAGGTTAATTGAGAATCGTGAAGAATCCGTATTTTGGTACAAACATTATCTAAAGGACTTGGTAGAGCTTCAAGTAGCGTCTTATGAGTGTTACGTCCCGCCGACCTACATGTCAGTAAAATTTGCGACTGAAGAACAGCTCTTGGCGACTGTTGATGCCCTTAAAACTGAGGAAATAATGGCGCGACGATATTTTTACCCAGCCAATCACAAGTTTATCAAATCAGATTCATTACATGTCTTAGCAACAAACAATCAAGTGACGGATAAGATACTTTGTCTGCCCCTAATGCATGATTTAAGTAAGCAACAAATTGCAAAAATATGTAGGGTCATCGCCAGAGCAATTAAGTGATGAAAGTTGCCGTCGTACAACCCTACTTCTTCCCCTATGTTGGATACATCCAATTAATCAAGGAGGCTGACATATTTGTTGTCTTCGATGACGTCAATTTTATTACAAAAGGCTGGATCAAAAGAAACCGCATTTTAGCGCAAGGGAACACCACACAAATTACGTTGCCGATAAAAAATGCGAGTCAAAACAAAAAAATCAATGAACTGGAACATGCACTTGATAACAAAGCGAAATGCAAATTACTCAGTCTTATATCGCACAGTTACAAAAAAGCCCCGTTTTACGACAAGACCTTTGACTTGATTCAACGTTGTTTGAACTGTGAAGATAAAAATTTAGCCACCTTCTTAACATACTCGTTGATCGAACTAAGCGGCTTTTTAGATCTACAAACTAAATTTGTTATGAGTTCTAGCATCAACTCACCATCAGACTTTGATAGCGCCCAACGCAGGATTATCGACATTGTAAAAGTGCTCAATGGAACTGAATACATTAATCTGCCCGGTGGGAAAACGCTTTATCAACAAGAGGCATTTGAGACAGAAGCGCTAGCTTTGCATTTTATTGAGCCTGAGTTATCACCTTATCCACAATTGAATACTCCCGACTTTATTCCTGGATTGTCCGTCATCGACATGATGATGAATACAGACACAAACGCATTGTTAACCCACCAAATAGCACAAGCGGATCTTTTGCTCGCTGATTAGGTTCATTACGTCGGAATTCCTCAAATTTTTTGTTTCCCCATTTATTAACAATATGCAGTGGCGCAATAATTGCTTTTTCTGATGGTATTCGCTGCGAATTTTATCTTTTATACAATCGAGTACCGATCAGAAAATGACAGAAGACACCTTATTGCAAAGACATCAGACACACCCTAAACCGGCGCGTGATATGAAGAATAAAGAGACTGTTCGTGAAACGCTGGATACCAAAGGTTGGGTAAAACTTCCTAGTGTTTTCTCCGAGTCGCTAATCGACAATATTATGGAAGAATTTAATCTGTTGGCGCCAGAGTTCATTAAAATTCAGCAACAGCAGGGCATCGCTAACCTAGTCGAAAACACGACTCACCATACCTTTGTCATATGCAGACGCATGTTGCACTTACTAGAAGATGAGTGTGTAAACGCGTTCTTGCATGACTATTTTGAAGGCCCATTCATCCTGAATACCATGGGATTAAGCCAAATTTCAAATACAAACAAAACCTACACTGAAAACATTCACAGAGATATTAGAAGCTTTTCCGGCTCAAACAGATTGTGGCTGAATGCCATTATTTTGTTAACCGATTCTACTGTAGACAATGGCGCCACTTGGATGCTCGAAGGCTCCCAACATGTCGCTGAAAAACCGGAAGAAGCCTTTTTTTATGAAAACGCCGTTCGCGCAACGGGTAAAAAGGGAGACATGATATTGTTTGATGGCAATATGTGGCATGCGGCTGGAAGAAATACTACGCCTGAGCCCAGATACATCATCACTCCTTTTTATTCAAAACCCTACATTAAACAGCAGCTTGATTACCCGAGAGCGTTGGGGATTGATTTTGGTAAAACCCTTTCAAACGAGTTGGCGCAGATTCTCGGTTACAACGCGATGGTCCCCGTGTCGTTAAACGAATTTTATCAACCTGACGAATATCGATTCTATAAGAAGGATCAGGGATAAGGCAGGATTGATTCACCATGGATTCAACGACTAATGCGTACGCGACACAAGAATTTATAAAGTTTGCAGTTAAAGATCGTTTGAGCGCGTCTTACCTGCTAAATATGCCAGGAAACATCCCATTTTGGTTAACCACAAAAGGATGTGCTAATCCGAGCATTCTATCTAAGAAAGAAACCCTTTCTGCCGTAACCCCCATCTGCTTTTCAGGGCCGACAAAGGGCGACGCTTCGCGCATCGTTAACACCATCATTGAGCACAACCCAGCCGTTGCAGCGGGTTTTATTCAAACACGCATTGAGGGCAACGGCGACGAGACAGCAGACGCAATACTGCATCGCAGCCACGAAGAACAAGCGGCGATTTATGAAGACTTTCGCACAAATTATCGCATTCCACTGCACCTAGGCGTTGATGAATTGAAATCACGGATGAAGCGAGATTCAAGAAGCCGCGTCAATAAACTGAAAGGCTGCATGGATACCTTTACCATCGATACGGATAAATCAAAACAAAACATTCAATCATTCACTGACCTTTATAAGCATACGGCATCCAAAAATAGCTTTAGTCATGCATATTGTTTCGAATACGAAGACTGGGACACCTTACTGCAAAATCCACTCTGGTATCTTGTCACGCTGCACAAAGACAACGTCATGGTGGGCGGTGCGGTTTTGGCAAGCGTACCAGACGGATTTGATTATGCATTTATGGCTTATGATGATGCGTCACCGGATTTAAGCAGGCTGCTTATCCTTGTCAGCTATGAATTTGCAAGCAGTTTACATGACGACGAAGGGTACTTTTACCTAGGGGGCGGAATAAGCGAAGAAGATGCCCTCGCGAGATTCAAAATCAGTATGGGTGGCGAAGCCATCAAATTTAAACGCATTAAATTCGCACAAACTCGCGATCTTCTGCCCTCAATTTCGCAGCATGAACTAAAAGCACAGATGTCGATGAGGTGGCCTTAAGTCATTATGATTTACATCCATATCGGTCAACCCAAAGCCTATTCGACCTATTATCAAGCGTTGTTTTATAAAATGGAGCAACAACACAAATGCATATATCTCGGATTCAGACCTGACCCTGACCCAGCAAACTGGTATCGCTCTGATATAGAACACCGCCTACTTGATAGAGCAATGAGGTACGACAGCAACAGGACATTTCGTGAGCACTATGCTGAGTATCAACGCTTTATCACGCAAAGACTACGGGATGCAAAACAATGTAGTGTGCCACTGATTGTATCCAGTGAATGCTTAGGCATTAACCTACTTCCTGGAGAGGTCGACGTTGAAGTAAAACTAGAACGCCTGCAAAAAGTGTTTCCAGACGAGGCTAGCAAGTTTCTGATATGCGTCTTTAGAAATATTGGAAAATCGCTAAATTCATTGTACAAAGAATTAGTCAACCTCGGATATGGTCAGACGTTTAGCTATTTCCTCTACGAGGTTTGGCAAAACCGAGACAGCGGTATATTGGACGCCCTATTGCCGTATAGAATAAGGCAGCAGCTCGCATTTGTAAGAGATGAAAACACACAAGTGCAGTTCGTCTATACGGACAATCAACCTTCGAAAATACCACCCATAGTAGACCAGCTATCCAAACACAAATTCCACGTCGGTAAGGACATGGCATTTACTGAGAAATTGGCATGCCTTAATCGGCAAGCGAGTTTCAGTTGCGCGTTGTCGTCTATGTCTGAATTACACCGAAAACACTGGCATAAAAACATTGCCCAAGAAGATGATATTTGGCACAAACGGCGACTGATAAAAGGGCATATTGCGCGAATAGAAAATACTCGTCCAACTGAATTTGATACAAGTAAACTCGGTACAAGTGACTATGCTAAGTGCGGAATAGATTGGTCACGATACAGTCAGCAATTGTCCACCTATATCCGAAACGAACAAAAATGCACCGACATTAATCTATCCTCAGCATCCCCATGGCTAACCGAAGCCGGTGATATTGACGTGCTGTATAAGCAATTGGAATCCTGCTTAACGCAGGATAGTGAAACGCAACCAGCGATAGCAATAAGTCAATAACGCATTGTTATGCAAGCAGTTTAAAGAGAGACAAACCATGACAAATAAGAGCGGTACAAACTCTTGGTCAAACTTTTATGTTGATCAAAATGGAGGGAACACGCATAACTTGTACCCCGAGAACTTTGTTACGCGCGTTTTCTTATCAAAATCCCCTATCCAATTTTTAGATGAATCGTATCAAGATAAGTTAATTCTCGATTTGGGCTGTGGTCACGGCAGACATATCCCCTTTTTATTAAATTGTGGGTTTAATGTGACCGGACTGGAGGTATCTGACGATCAAGTCGCTCATTTGCAAGCAACATTTAGAGATCAGGCACACTTTTGTTGTGGTTCAGCGTCCAGCATTCCTTGTGAAAATCATAGTTTCGATTTTGTATTAGCGAGCAATTCCATTTATTACCTGGATGGCAACCATCAGGGAATAAAGACACATTTAGAAGAATGTAAAAGAGTGTTGAAAGACGGTGGCAAACTCATATTCAGTTTGCTCGATCGAAATCACAGCTTATTCGACGGTGCCATCACCAATGAGTGCGAAGATATACTCACCATCAGAAAGGATTTTCTAGGTTTTCGAGACGGGGTGCGTATCCAGGTTCATGGAGACAAAACCATGCAAATATTGCAAGAGGCTTTTAATGTATTACATACAGGTGAAGTATTGGAATCAGTTGGGAAACACCGAAGACACTTTCATTACTATGTTGCCAGCAGTCTATAAACTAACAATATAGAATGCATAGTTTAGATAGAAACCGAACACAAAGCAGTCAGGAACGCAGAACAACCTAAAATACAGAAAAGCCCGCTATATAGCGGGCTTTTTATGGACGTCTTTTTTAATGCATTTAAACGTTTAAATGCTTTTTAGTAATTAACGGTTATCTGATAATTACCTGTATATGCGCCATCATTTGGATTGACAGTTGATGCTCTGTTGTATGCTAGTCTACCGCCGAAACTTAGGCCGACTGCACCCGTTGCGTCAGTACGTAGGTTACCTACACCTGAGCTCACAGCATATGCAACACCGTTGTTTGAACCGCCTTCAATGCGTGTATCAGAGACTTCGACATACATAAGGAAGTTGTCATTTGCACCGGCACCAGACGTGGTAAGTTCAACACCGTACATACCTGAGATACCGTTTGTTGAGTCAGCATCTGAAAGGCTTGTACCGTCAGTCATATCATCTGTTGCAGTACCTGCACCCAGTGTGATGGTGAGATTGTTGAATGGCGCAGCACCTGTCACATCAAAACGACCTGGTGTACCAGATGTGATAACAGTCATTGATGCATTTGCATCACCGTCTGTTGCGGTTTGAGTACCATCGACACTTAACTCTGTATACGTAGAGAGGTTAGTCTGTGCATTCGGCTGTGATACACGAAGTGTACCGAAGTCGATTGCTGTGGTAGAAGCTAACGTAAATGCGTTTTGCACTGTAACAGTGGCGCTATCACTTGCAATTTCTGCATTTGCAACCGAACTACTTGCAAGTAAAACCGTTGTCACCGCTAGTGCTATTTTTTTGCGATTGAACATGGATAATCTCCAATTTAAAAGTAAATCAATAACAAAGTAACGTATAACAGTACGTCGACTCTGTCTTACCTCAAGCAGATGTTACTACTCGAATAGTGGCTAATTTGCCCCTGTAGAACCTATCGACCGTATTTTTTTTAACTTTAGCTAAAAATTAAATGCGGATGAAAGTTTCAGTATTGATGATATCGACACTTTCTGATTTGCCTTTAAAACTAATTTTAAGCTCGCCTGTCTGTCCACCGCCGATTATCTCTTCGAACGGTATGTTTACTAGCCTTCTGTCCAGTTCATGGTATATAGATACGTTGTTATTGAAGCCTATATCTTGATAAACATTAGAGTTTGCTGATTTAAACGAAATGGTAATATCGCCGATGACACTCACCCCGGCTTCTCGGCCAAGGGCAAACTTAATGCCGGTTAAATCACGGTTATACGAATCTTTAAGCAATTGAACATTCGAAATCGAAACGTTCGAGGGAATATCCCCGCGTTTGATGAGCACCGGTATTGTATAATTGAGGAACAAATTCAATTTTACACTGACACCCTCGACCTGCTCTTTCTCTTGGGACTCTTCCAGCACAGAGTTGGGGATTAAGGTGAACTTAAGGTGAGAGCGATATTCTGGTTTATTCATATCCGAAGAGCGACGCAAGCTTAATTTGACTCGCTGGTTTTCGCCCGGCTGTAACGTTAACCGTCGTGGTGAAAATCGAATGTGCTTTGAAGCTGTTGCGAAATTCTCACTTTGCGCTGTCGAGAGTATATTGTATCCGCCAGAGATATTTTGCTCCATCTCTACCCAGGATAAGGCATAGGTTTTCTGTTCTTGACTTGTATTAACAATAATGACCTCTTGTGTCCTGTCTCGCTCGTCAAAAACAACCCGGGTGGGTGTGATCAGTATGCTCGCTAAACACTCAAAACTAAAAAATAGTGATATTAGAGCAAGGATTCTGAATTTCATTGATGCAACTCCAATCAAATTAAAAACTAACGGTGACTTGTATAGTGGATTCGTAATCGGTATCGGTAAAATTATCAATACCATTCCCAGACGTATCGATGCGACCTCCAACGCTTAGCTGCGCAGTGCCATTTTGGTCCGTCACCAAGCTGTTACCGAAGACAATCAGGGAGAACGTAAATGTCTCTTCACTGGCAACTTGGCTGATCATCTGTGAATTGAGAACAGTGACATCTGCAGTAATGGTGCTGTTTGACGGAAAGCCACTGAGTTCAAAGATACCTTGATTGCCGTTATCAATAACAGCGATCCCACCGATCACCTGAACATTGCCTGCAGGATCGATAAGGAGACTGGAAACTTGCGAATTATCAGTGACTGCTATGGTGCCAAAATCGATACTTTGTAGTGTGGTAATGGTTGCGAAAACATTTGAGGAACAAATAAAAAGCAACATTATTATTGTATAGAATAGATAACTTGAACGTTCTCGAAGAATGGAGCACAGGTTGCTCATTATATTTTCCTCCCGCTGTTATCTATCACTAAACAGTAACTGTTATTGATCTTCTTGGCTTCTCCACACGCACTTTCAGCTTCATCTCTTCCTGAAAACGCACCCATTCGTGCGCTGTAAAACTGTTTGTCATTGACGTTAATGACTTCAATAAGACCTTCTACTGGGCAATCTCTACCAGAATTCATCTTTGGTACCATTTCTTTCAAAAGCGAAAGCGCACTAGAGCGATCTGAAAAAGAGGCAATGTGAAGGGCAAAACCATTCCCTGCTGTTGGCACATCACATCCGTCCATGCTTTTCGCGTGCTGCATCATTTTACCAGCGTTTGTATGAAACTTTGCATCCATTGACGACGTCGCATTGGCGTTTGAAGAAATTTGTTGCTTGCTCGCCATCTCGTATGAACGCATTGGACTTTGCTGTTCCGATTGTTCCACCGTAGAAGACTTATTCGCATTGGAAAACTTATTCGCATTGGAAAACTTGTTTGCGTTGGCTTGTTGATTCGCGTTGGAGGGTTGATTCGCATTTGAAAATTTTGCATCAATATCTGCATTAGTGTAGCTATCGGCCGGATTCATGATTGGAGGCGCTGACTCAATACTGACATTGGTAGCTTTGTCGGCGAGCGGCGCACTTGTGTTTGTAGCACTCGTCCTTCGCGTTTTTTTAGCGTTGGTCGTCAGCGTCTCAAACAGCGCGGAATCGGTATCATTGTTTGATAGCGATTCTGATAATTGTACATCCGTATTTTCAGTGCCTTGTAGCAGGCTTAAGGGTGATGTGGAAGAAGATACATATTGACTTGCGAGTACCTTATCTTCTGTATGAACATCAAAGTCTAAAACATCCAGTACGACTTGCAGCTCTGATTCCATATCCAGCAGACGATTGATAGAAGGTTTGAGTTCATTTATCTCGGTCCTTAATTTTTCAATTTGCTGGGTATTGTTTTGCAGTTCATATGAAGTGATTGCATTTACACTATTGTTAGTTAACCCGCCGTTCGCGTTGTCAGCGCGATCGGCATAGTTTTGAAAATCTTTGTTAGTAAGCGCCGCTCTATCGCTGCTATCACTGCGATTATCGCCCATGAATGGCAGTGTAGGCACACTCATACAACCGTTTAAAAGACAAACAATAAAAGCACAAACCACGGGTTTCTTAGCGTCAGAGATGACATTGTGTGCCATTACTATTACCTCCTAAAAGATCTATTAACTGGTGCTCTCGGCTTCTGTTGTATGAGCCAAACAAAGCAGCATTTGATGATGTTCTAAGGCGGGTTTTGCAAAATGTAGACCAGAATAACGCGTGTCTGTTGGCCACCCCTTAGAATGACCGACCGCCGTTATGATTGCTCTTCGATCTTGATGAAAACTTCAGTCGGTTTACAAGGAATTTTGGCTAACAACAACAGATCGCAAATCTGAGTGATATTAGATTCGCTTGAGCTTGCCTGAGTATAGAAGATTTGCATGTTTTGGTTTGGTATTGAATAACGAAGCAAGTTGACGCCTCTTTGGTCTAATTGTTTTTTAAGACCAACAAAAGCAATGGGCGCAAATCGATTGTTATTGAACGATGCAACTTCACTGACATACACGCGCTGAAAACGATAGCTTTGCACAGTTAAATCTCGATTGATAATGTCAGGTTCGTGCGGAGATTCCACTCTTATCGAATAGGGTTGTAGATCGTACCTTTCTCGACTACTTTCGTTCAATTCAATTGTATAACTGCCCGGCTTAACATCAATGAAGGTATAATAGCCGTCAAACTCCGATTTTGCGGTACCGACCACCTTATTCTTTGCATCTTTTAGATCAAAGACAAGTCTTGCGCCGGGCGATAAATTGCCTTCATTTTCAATCTCTACGATGCCAGTAATTTCAGAGACGGGCGATATAGGATAATCTAAGAAATCGGCCAAGCCTGAGCGTGTTGTAATAGAGACGCCTTCAACGCTCGGTGCCATAAATAAGTCAGGGAGTGTATCCCTGTCTACTACGATGTCTGATGACCTCAGATTCGGCAACCTTTCTAAGATGGCAACACCGGTGTCATCAGTTAGCTCATTTTTGAAAAACTGCACGGCTTGCACTTTAACTTCAGGCAGCAGTTCATCACCTTCATCAAACACATAATTCAAATTGTTATCCAAAAAGACGCGCACAGCGAGGGAACCTGACGTGCTTTGAGGGAGCGCATTGTTGCTAATCGTATCTATGACGCTCGATTGCCCGGATAATGAAAAACTGGCGTTCAGCCCAACGTCATATCCTCGGGTCTCAGAGTAGCCAAACCGCGATGACAGGTTGAAGTTATCGCCAAAGTAACTTAAGAATACAGTCCCTTGAGAAAAATCATTCGCGAAATCCTTCTGATAGTTGAGATTCGCGCGAAAACGTTGTGACAAATGCCAAGCTAATCCCATTTGTGCGGAGCTTACCGTTTCAGGCTCTGAAGAATCCAATGTGACGCCGCCTCGAATGAACATGTTGCCCAGGTTTAATTGCGCATTGAGGCCACCAAATACTTTTTCAAAGTCACTACCCGTATCGCTAGTGATTTTTTCATAAGCCATATTGTTGAATAATGAAATTCTGCCCAGGTTCACGCCCAATCGATTGCTGTATCTAAAAATTTGCGAGTCGGCGCTGTCTTGATACGTCACCTGTTGGCTTAGCGGCAAACGAATGCCTTCAAACAACGGTAAATGTCCGCTTAGACCCAATGACGCTAAATATTGATCTGTGTTGTTTTCAAAGGTGTCATAACGCGTCGACAAAGACAGAGACTGGCCGTATACATTCGTTCTAGCGTCCATGTTTACACCCCAACGACCTTGGTCGCTAAAAGTGCTACCGGAACTGAACAGCACATTGTTAAACAACAGTGTGTTGATCCCTAAACCTAACGTGTTGCTGCCATTGTCAATGCCGAATCGATTGAGTAGGCTGACATCAGCTGATGTGTATTGCCCCAAACCCACTCTTGCACGGCTGCTCAGTGCATAACCTCTATCAATTCTTCTATCGTCGATGCTTGAATTTATCAATGCTCGAGAAGAGTCTACAAATGCGACTTGATAAGTGAAGGGTTTAGATACCAACGTATTTTCATCAATCAATCTGGATATTGTGCGTTTCCTTACCTGCCCTTGAGGACCATACAAAAGCACTTCAAAATTATTGGCACCAAAAATCAGCGGCACATCTAAGAAATTATAGCGCCCTGTTTCAACAGCGAACTCCTGCCTTAACAACACATTGTTTCTATACAGCTCGACGTCCCAGCCAATAGGCACATCGCCATCAATCTGAATAACATTATTCTCAATATCATTATTCACTGGATTATTTGAAAAGCGCACACCTAAGGCTTCATTGAAACCTGAGCCAGCTAATTGTTGCACGCCACGTATATCGCCAAATTGAAAGTTTGTTAATCCAGTATCACCGAATATTTGACCTTCCTCAGATTGCCTGGAAAATGTCAATCTCGATGCATTTAACCAATCATCATCACTTCCGGTTAAGGATAGATTTGTGCTCCACAATGCAATGTCTCTGGCGCCTTGCAATGAATAGTTCATTTGGTATTCATTGTTATTTTCGCTGTAAAATGCATTGGTTCTAAAATCGAAGATCTGCGGCGATAAAATCTCATAGCCCCTGGTCAGATTGATAAATGATGGTTCGCTTGAAGAACGCAAAATAGTCTGCCCTTTTTGTCTGGCTAATCGACTTAAGAATGGCAGCTGTTGACCGTTTAAGACGGCAGCGACCAACCGTTCTTCATCAATCGTAAAGCGAATGCCAAAGATGTCTTCCAGCACACTCTGGCTGATAAAGAGTTTGTCATCTTCAAAAAGATAGTTTTGCGCGGGTATTGTCACTGTTCTGTTCGTCAATGTAACAACCAAATCCTCTTGATTTAATGCAGCCGATGAGAGACTCAATGAGAAACTATTCTGCTCATTGATATACCAACCGAGAAAGGCCTGTGCGGTGTTTGTGTAGACAATCGGAAAATTAAGCACGTTTGCATAAGCATCTAAATCAAACGCAAGACCACTCTCCAACAAGGTTGCATCCATTACACCTAGGTTATGCTTATCAACCGTCACGGAAAAAATTAGCTCTTCGCCGACGAGGAAGCGACTGTTCGACTGTGTTTTTTGCTGCTTAATTTCTTCCACAAGGGCATCGAGATCGACGGTTTGCGCGCTTGCTGCGATTGAAACCAACAACAAACTAAAAAATACAAGTTTGAAGAAATGGTTCATTGTTGATTTGATTCCCACTGATAATGCTTCATCTACAAATAAACACTAGCTATTACAGCTTTCTAGTTCACGGCTCAGATTGCTGTTTGTTGTAGATTGATGCATTTTTACAATGTATGAAAAGTGAGGGTTTAGTAGTCCCTTTTCTACATCTACTTTTTCGCCATGGAGAATGTTGTTTACATCACAGTGCTCTATCATCAATTCATATAAGCGCTTTCTTTCTGCCTTGTTGTCAATGATTGCCACAGTGCGTTCTATAAGCTCTGCTAAACTCCCACAGCCAAACTCATCAGACAGTCCCACACGAAACCAATCCATGAAATCAGAACGCGTATAAAGATGCTTCTTTTCATCCAAAAATAACTTGGGTTTCTTCAAGATCATTGCATCCACATTGCTGTTACTGCCGCCAAATGGCAAAGTGGGCAACAACAAATGGCATGTGCTCATTGTCTTAAGATAGTCTGTGTAGTTTTCGTATGGTCTCAGCTCGTAGTGCTTAAGTTCTTTTTGAAGCTGGAGTTTTATTGCTAAACCTGCAACATTTGAATGTGCTTGTTGGGAGAATAATATGAATTTGATTTTTTTAGTGCTGCGCCGGCTGATTTCTGCACAGGCCTTAATTGTTTCGTAGCTGACTTTTCGGATCACGCCATTGATACCAATGCGCATTTCGTCTTCGTCATCTAAAAAGCTACTATGCTTTTCAATAAGCTCATCAGTAAGTTGTGGATGCCTTGTTGCGCTGAGCTTTACCTTGTCGGCTTTGCAAATAACTGCCTTTTCATTAATGAAGCCTTGAATGTCATCTGCTGTAAATCCGTCGGTCGGGATCACGAAGTAGTCCATCGCATCGCTGTACGAACTGCTTGGATGACCTCCAGCCATCACTTGGATAGGTGCCAGTCGAATATTTGCTAAACAGGTTGACCATTGTTTCATGCCGATAGACGGATAGAACAATATATCAACGTTCGACTGCATAATGTCTGTGGCAATTTTGTTTAACCCACGTTCTATATTGATAGCCTGGTAGCTTTCAAATACTGACAAATCGGCTGTTTTCACACTTTCTTCATCAACGAAGGCGACCAAGTCGTATTCTTTACTCAGGCCTTTTAACATAGAGTTGAAAGAACGGTACATTGCGTGAGTGCGTTGATACTTCTCTAGCACGACACCAATTCTTGGTCGACTGCCTATCGGACGTTGCTCAACTTTGTGACTGAAATCAAGGACGTCCTTGGATAACCATTGTTTTAGATTGAAGGTGATCAGTTTTACTATCCACTGTTTCAACTGATACTTGTTTTTGTATTCAGAATAGCTGCAATAAAAATAAGGCGTTACCAATGCAAAAGCATCGGTTTCTTTATTAAGAGACACCATGGGTAGACTGGAAGACACCTCAAGCAAATGGTTGTAATAGTCATTTCTTCGTTGATTTACGATTGCGCCAGATTGCGAGACAAGTCCAATAAATGCGCCAACCGCGAGATTGGGAACGGCATTAAAAACACTGGGCCAAGGCAGTTTGTGTTTGCTGCCTAGACAGATTAACGCCAACAGGGTTCGTAGTTTAAGTAAATTCTTGTCGTTTAATTTCACTTCCCTTTTTTTGAACAAATCCATCAACCCTAGCTTATCAATTATGGGGTCGGTATTTCCCCATGCACTGCATGTGAAAATTGCCTCAACGACTTCCTTTTGAACGGTGAACACATGGAGCACTTCATCTGACGGGACGTATTGTGGATGGCAAAACATCTGAACGATCAGGTTTGCGTAGCTGCTTACGGTATTAATACACTGTTGTTCATATTGCACTGCGCTCATGTTCGACAACCCTGTCTGCATTGGCAATTTGATGAAATTCATGTTTTGAGATGAGATCCTGATGATTTCAACGATCTCTTGCTCAACCAAGTGAAACTGCTTGTTTTGTATGATTTGCGAAAGTTGTGCTGGCGTTGCATAGGTCATAAACAATTCCTTGGGTATTCAATGCAGAAACAACTATGGATTGCGCTGCTTCAAGCCGCTTTCAGCTGCTTTCAGCTTATAAGGCAAAAATCACGCCAAGGAAAAATAGAGGTGGTTTAGCGCAATTGACAATCACACTAAAGAAAAGAATCTGTTTGGATTACCTGTATTTGTCGTAAAACCCAGTATTGAGGAGAACAGTAGTCAGAGAATAGCGTATAGCGATACAGCTCATAAAGCCGTTATCCGCCGTTACCCTATTCTCTACCCACCTTATACCCTCAAACCTACTCTTAACCTACCCTTAACCTACTAAGGCAAGCAGAATGCCAGCGGCAACGGCTGACCCTAATACACCGGCAACATTTGGTCCCATCGCATGCATAAGTAAGAAATTATGCGGATTGGCTTCTAGGCCCACTTTATTCACAACACGCGCTGCCATAGGTACTGCTGACACGCCGGCAGCACCTACTAGTGGATTGATTGTCATGTGACTGAATCTATTCATGGCTTTTGCCATCAGAACACCCGCTGCAGTGCCAATGGAAAACGCAACTGCACCAAGTGCGAGTATTCCCAACGTCTCTGCCGTTAAGAACTTGTCGGCGCTTAGCTTAGATCCCACAGCAAGACCTAAGAAAATAGTCACGATATTGATCAACTCATTTTGCGCAGTATGACTTAATCGCTCGACCACCCCGCATTCTTTAAGTAGGTTGCCAAAACAAAACATGCCGACGAGCGGCGTCGCTGCAGGTAGAAAAATCAGTGTCAGTGCAAGTACTGCAAGCGGGAAAATGATTTTTTCGCGTTGACTTACTGCACGCAATTGCGCCATAGGTAGTTTGCGCTCTTCTTCGCTGGTTAGCAATTTCATGATGGGTGGTTGTATGATGGGTACCAACGCCATATAGGAATAGGCAGCAACGGCAATAGCACCGAGGAGATCGGGTGCCAGCTTTGAGGCGAGAAATATGGCTGTAGGCCCATCGGCCCCGCCAATAATTGCAATGGCAGACGCGTCTTGTAACGAAAATTCAAAGCCCGGCACAGCATTTAATAAGATGGCGCCAAACAAGGTGGCAAAAATCCCAAATTGCGCCGCTGCGCCCAACAACAGCATTCGAGGGTTGGCAATCAACGCGCTGAAATCGGTCATCGCGCCAACCCCCATGAAAATCAGTAGCGGAAAAACACCGGTGTCTATACCGATTTCATATACGTAATACAGCACGCCTCCCGGCTCGCTAAATCCCGCCAGCGGTATGTTTGTAAGGATAGCGCCAAACCCAATGGGAATGAGCAGCAAGGGTTCAAACTTCTTCACAATAGCCAGATACAGCAGGCAACAACCCACAATCATCATCACTAACTGGCCAAGTTCAAAATGGGGTAGCGCGGTGCTTTGCCATAGCGTGGTTAATGCGTCCATGTCTGATCCTTAACCAACGTCAATCAGTGGCTGACCTGCATTGACGGCGTCCCCTTCTTTGGCGTGGATGCGCTGTACAACCCCGGATACGGTGCTGCGCACTTCTGTTTCCATTTTCATGGCTTCGAGGATCAAAACAACATCACCCTCAGCGATACTTTGCCCATCTTCAATCATGATCTTCACGATATTGCCGGAAAGTGGCGCCTCGATTGAAGAAGCCTGGCCTTGTTCATTTGGTTGGGCCGTCTGCTTTATTGTCGCATGCGTTGGATTGGATGGTTCTGAAGGTGCATCCGAGGACAATTGAATATTACTTAGGGTTCCATTAGCAGCGACATCAACGCGATATACTTGTCCATCGACCCGCACGTCGTAGGATTCCATATCATTAGTCGGCGCCGGTTTAGTGACAACACTTGTCTCAGGAACATCAGTTTCTGGCGCGGGTTCAAATGCTGATGCATCACCGCGATGTTTGAGAAACTTTAAGCCAACTTGAGGGAACAACGCATAAGTGAGCACATCGTCAATTTTGTCGTCAACGAGATGTAATCCATATTCTTTTGTTAACTCATCCAGCTCGCCTTCTAGTTTTGACAGCTCCGGCGATAATAGGTCGGCAGGTCTGCAGGTAATTGGTTCATCACCATCCAACACTTTGGCTTGTAGTTCCGCATTGACGGGAGCAGCGGTGGCCCCGTATTCCCCTCTAAGTACACCAGCAGTTTCCTTTGATATGGATTTGTAACGCTCGCCGGTCAACACATTGATGACCGATTGCGTGCCAACAATTTGTGACGTTGGCGTAACTAGAGGAATAAAACCTAAATCCTCTCTGACTTTGGGAATTTCTCTAAGCACCTCATCAAATTTGTCCTCGGCACCCTGCTCTTTTAGTTGACTTTCCATATTAGTTAACATGCCACCTGGGACCTGCGCACTTATGATTCTGGCATCAACGCCCTTTAGACTGCCTTCAAATTTAGCGTATTTCTTTCGGATTTCGCGAAAATAAGCTGCAATTTCTGTCAATTTCTCAAGCGGAACCCCCGTATCTCTTGTTGTGCCTTCAACAATAGAAATAATCGTTTCGGTGGCGGTGTGTCCGTACGTCATTGACATTGACGATACTGCTGTATCGAGCATATCAATGCCTGCATCTATCGCTTTTTGATAGGTTGCCGTGCTCAGTCCCGTAGTGGCGTGACACTGCATTGCAAGCGGTACAGACACGATAGCTTTTAACTCAGTGATGAGCGCTTCACATTCATAGGGTTTTAGTAGGCCTGCCATGTCTTTAATGCAGATGGAATGCACGCCAAGATCTTCAAGCTTTCTCGCCATATCTAACCAAAACTGAAGATTGTGCGCCGGACTCACTGTATAGGCAAGTGTCCCTTGCGCATGCCCGTCTACTTTTAACGTTGCCTTCACTGCTGTTTGGATGTTTCTCACATCATTCATTGCATCAAAAATTCGAAATACGTCTACGCCATTGTGATGCGCACGCTCAACAAACCTTTCCACAACATCATCAGCATAATGACGATAGCCAAGTAAATTTTGGCCGCGAAGCAGCATCTGTTGCTTTGTATTAGGCATAGCCGTTTTCAGTAAGCGGATACGCTCCCATGGATCTTCTCCTAGATATCGGATACATGCATCGAAGGTAGCACCTCCCCATGACTCAACAGACCAATAGCCTAATTTATCGATGGCAGCCGCAATCGGAAGCATGTCTTCTATACGCATGCGCGTTGCTAATAGCGACTGGTGTGCGTCCCTAAAGACTAATTCCGTTAGTTTTAATGGGGTAGACATGAGAACTCCCTACTTTTGTCTGTTGCGATGTAAGTGGATTGCCGCTGTGATTGCAGCTACTTTTCCAGATGAGATTCGCTGATTGCCATCATTTTGCATTGGCTCTGCGCTTGAGATTACTGTTTCGGTTGATGGCGCTGGAAACTTTCTCACGAACAGTGCGATGGCGTGTATTCCTCCCATCAATAACGATAAGAAAGTGAATACTACAACCATACCAACCATCATTAACATAGCGGCTTCTGTTAATTGTTCAACCATTTGTGCGTACAGCCTCTTATCCGTGTGTTCCCAATATGATTGATACCAGCAAGGAACACTTTTTGCTAGCTCTAATTATCGTTAAGTAATGCTGATTATTGATAGGAGAACGTTAACATAGCTGTCCTTTACCTCATATCTTACATAAGGAAAGGATAAATCTGTAGACATTCTAGACACCATTAAAGACCTTCACGCCGGCGCGCGCCGTGCTTTATTGAAATGAATACTAAGTTTTAAATAGGCCAATAACCAATGACAACAGCACTTGAACAGCAACCAACAAATAAACCCAGCAGGCAATCCATTGACACTTTAGTCGCACTGTATAACACGGGTGATTTATATAGGTTGATTGAAGATGCGAAAGCGCTGCTTGATGTATATCCCGACACCTTTGTTGTGTGGAATATTTTGGGTGCTGCGGCGGCACAAATCGGAAACGAAGCGCTTGCCGAATCCGCGTTTGAAAAAACGATTGAAATCGAACCTGGATTTGCGGATGGGCACAACAATCTTGGCAATATTTTGCTTCAACAACAAAAGTGTGAACAGGCAGTATCAGCTTTTCAACAAGCCATAAAACGTCAACCTGACAATAGCAATACGCTTAACAATCTTGCATTGGCCCTGCTGCAGTCAGATAAACCGTCGGAAGCATTACCTGTCTTACAGTCAGCGCTAAACATCAATCCTGATTGCGCCACATCGTTTTTGTATTTAGGTGATGTGTATACGAAGTTGAATCAGTCTGCGCTAGCGATACAAGCGTTTGAGCACGCTACAGCAATTGATCACAAAATGGCCAATGCATTTAAAAGTATCGGTCGAATGCTTTGTCAACAAGGTGA
>JBCDMA010000029.1:0-20214 GCA_038744645.1 Pseudomonadota bacterium
AAGCTCGATATGTTTTAAAAACCTTGGCGTGACTTTAGGAATTTGAGGGATAAACTTGGATTTTTTCGGTAATTCAAGTAAATGACGTTCGTCATTGATCACGGCTATCTTGGACGCCCTTTTTTCTCCAAAACACACTTGCGTCACAACAGAAACCTTATCGTTTTGAATAGCTCGCGCTTGTACTTGTGACACGTTTTTACCTTCTCGTATTATTTCAACAGAAATTGTAAATGGCGTCTCCGACAATAGGGGGCCGACAAAATTGGTTGTCATTGAACGCATCACACGACCGGACGCGACTAGCGTTTTACACGTTCTATACAGCATTGCAGCACTTAAGCCACCATACACAGTTCGACCTTGAGACCAGTTTTTGTCAATGATGAACTCCTGATTCTCCTGAATGGATTCTGGGGTTATTTGGTCAAACAGAGTATCTATTGTCATTTATTATCTTTACTTGGTTATCTTAATCTGGTCAGATGAGTTAAATGTAATAGACCATTTGTGAAATATCAACAGATTGAATAATTGAAAAAGGTACTGTTGAAGCAAACGCCTGCCGTACAAAACTGCGAGTATTCCCGGATTACCTTGGGACACCGCATATAAAATCACGTATAAGCTGTAGTGAGAACGCCAATTTTAAAGGCGCTTGCAAGCACATCCATGTGGGCTCTGCGAAAACATCCTTGTTTTCGAAGCTTTAAAATTGGCGTTCTTACTATGGCTTATTTATTTTTAGCGACATGGTAAAACACAAGGCGACTATCAAGTGATTAATAAATAAGTTTAGCAACGAAGGAGCGGGGCATGAGCTGTTCTTGATCTGCAATGATAGTGAGCTCTTCGGGCGTGGCATGTTTTGCATCCCATTCTTCGAGTTTCGGGGCCATAAGCCTGAACCATAGCGGTGGGATCAATGCAATAAAGATAGTAGTGATGTACCCAGAAATCATGGTCGGCGAACCTGCCATCGGATGCAGTCGTTGAAACGGAACTGAGGCATTCGCATGATGATGGCTGTGTCGAGGCAAGTTAAACATAGTCCAGTTGGATACTTTACGATTGCTGTTCCACGAATGTGCGGGTCGGACTCTTGCGGTCGGTAAGCGAACAAGTCCATAGTGCTCCATGTAATTGACCACTTCTAAAATAAATTTTGCTGAAACACCCACTGCAATGAACATCAAAAGGCCTTGCCAACTTGCAAAGGAAACTGCAAGGACTGCAAGTGTAATTGACATCATATACCCGCGAAGACATCGATTATGGAAAGAAAATAGCTTCAATTGTTTCTGCTTCAATCGCTTCGCTTCAATCTGCCAACTCGATTTGTTGGTGCCAATCACAGCTTTGACAAAATGCGTATACACATTGCGGCCACGAGGGGCTGAGACGGGGTCTGCATCTGTTGCTACTTTTGCATGATGGTTGTACACGTGTTCAATGGAAAAATTGGCATCAAATGAAAGCGCCATCAGCCATCGGCCGAGACATGTGTCAATCGGGCTATTGATGCGATGCACGAACTCATGCGCAACCACGGTTGCTGTTCCACTAACTAAAAAGCCGAGAAATAAGATGGCAAAGACGATATGAATGAAATTCGTTGACAGTTTTGTTTCCACAATGGCAACTGGCAAGTATTGGGATACAAAGGCGAAGATCCCAAAATTAAAGGAGGAGACAAGCCAAAGCATTGACATAAACAACAATGCAGTCAACGGCACTGATAGGTAAAGTAAGCAATTGATAAATGTTTTATTTTGTAATCGAGGACGTGATAGGTCGTCGCCTAAGAAACTGTCACCAAACACATAAATGCCAATGAAAAGCAAGAACCCCAATATGATCAGGTTACCGCCCGCGATGATGCATGCAATACCTATAAAGGTCGTTACAAAATAGTGAAAAAACTTAAGATAATGCCACCACATCACAATCCCCTCGTAATAACGTTTACTCTCTAAGTCTGGACAAAATCTCAGGAAATAAGGAGGGTTCTTCCTGCCTAATATGAGTCATTTATTGCCAAATTGAATATAATTGGCTATTTTTGATTGCCTACAGAAGTGTTTTTTAGACTAAACGATTCAAAAGGTATCGATTGGCAGTCAAATATTTACCGATTTATTACTTAGGCCATTTTGTTGAAGCGCTAGTAGAGCACGAGAAAAATGCCCATCGACTAATTACGTCGTTAGGCTTGCCAAGTGATTTATCAAGCGAAGTAAAGCTCACCACGCAAGAGTTCGAGCGCGTGCTGACGCGGGTGACGAATGATGAAAACTACCGTGACATTGGATTGAAATTTGGTAACCGACTTCACATCGCGCATCACGGTACTTTTGGTTTAGCGATTTTAAATGCCGTAACTGCACGCAATATCATTGAGTTTGTACAAAAATATATCAGCATCCGAATACCCTATATCGAATTGTCAATTGTTGAAGATGACGAAGAGATCATCATTTTGGTACATGATCATTATTGGCAAGGGAATTCTCATCGCTTTATTATTGAAGGTATGAGCATGGCAATGCTCAATCTATTCTTTGCAATTAAATCGCGAAACAATCACATTGCTATTTCCAGACTCTTTTTTGATTATGCTGAGCCAGATTATCTAGAAATGTATCGCGTATTTGCACCGGCTGGGCTCTCCTTTAACCAAGCATTCAGCGGTATGTCTATCGATAAGTCTTGGGCCGACAATAAACTGAACGGCAGTGATCATTTGAGTTTTATGCAAGCCGCTAAACTATGCGAGGAAGAGTTCAAGCAGTTCAATGAGCGCTTAACGACAGCAGGTCAGGTGAGACAATTATTGCTTTCAGACATTGATGGGATCCCAAAACTTAGCGAGGTGGCCAGTAAGCTGGCGACAAGCTCACGCACACTTCACCGAGAACTACAGCGAGAAGGAACAAGTTTTAAAACCATCATTGATCAGGTGCATGCGAATAGAGCAAAGCAATACTTATTGGCAAATAACTGGCCTGTACAAACGGTTGCTGATGCGTTGGGCTATTCCGATACTGCAAACTTTAGACGTGCCTTCAAGCGTTGGTATGGGTGTTCACCGATAGAGTTGAAACGCCGCCAGTCCACCACCCACTCTCTGGGAGATGAATAAGGTTGAAATCAGGGTTACATTTTGCCCATGCCAATGGCTTTCCAGCGGGTAGCTATAAAAAATTCTTACGTCATTTTGAGCCACAATTTAACGTCGCCGCACTTGAAAAATATGCGCACGATGAACGCTACCCACTGAAAGATAACTGGGACAATCAAGTGCATGAAATGATTGATTATATTCAGTACCAATTTGATAAACCTGTCGTTGCAATCGGACACAGTTTCGGCGGCGTTATTTCTTATATGGCAGCATGTACACAACCTAATCTGTTTAAAGCACTTATTTTACTAGATCCCCCGCTTATCTTAGGGGTCGCCAGACACTTTTTTAAATTTGCTAAGAGCAATGCGTTAATTGATATGATAACGCCGGCAAAAAAAACGAAATTCAGAAACCGCGAGTGGCCGGAAGAACAAAACTTGGTGGACTATTTTGCTTCCCGCAAACTATTTGAAAATATCGATAAGGACTGCATTCACGACTATGTGGAATCAGTCACAGAAGTAAAGAATGGCAAAAGGGTGCTTACCTTTGCGCCCGATATTGAAGCGGCTATTTTTAGAACAATCCCAGACAACCTCAATCGGTTTTCCGGAAAACTTGTTACACCTACGGTATTGATGACCGCAAAAAACACGAATGTTTGCGTGCCATCACTTTACGGACCGTTTTTACGGCATAACCCTATCATTCGGCATCGCGTATTTGCGCGAGGTGGTCACATGTTCCCGCTGGAATACCCCGACGCTTTAGCTGAACAAATCATGCAGTTACTACCAGAACTGTCGGTGTAGTCGTGTTGATTTCGTTGTGAGAGTTAATCATCCAAAATGATAATGATATGCATTAGTTTTCCAACGACATCATGGGTGCGCCACCATCAATTCTATCACCTGATTTTAATGTGCATCGCGCAACAATGCCGTCTCTAGGGGCTGTAATTGATTGTTCCATCTTCATCGCTTCAATAATGATAAGTGTCTGTCCTTTTTTGACCGTCTCGTTTTCGCTAACCAGTACATCAACAACCACGCCATTCATGGGCGCAATAATATCATCGCCAACGTCTACCGATTGATGAACGCCGATATCTGGCAAGATCATATCAAAATTGATTTGACCATCTTCGCCGAAAATACAAATAACGTCTTCATTTTTAAAGGCAGTATAGCGGCATGTTTTGTCATCGATTGTCAGCGAAAGTGAATTACAATCTAATGAAAAACTTACGCTGTAGTCGGAACCATTGAGGTGGATTCTACGTTGGTTTGCACCCGTAAACACAACTCGTGAAACTGTATTGACATGATTGATCGCAAGCGTTATTTCGGTTGAAAAGGTATGATTCAATCGAAAATGTTTAAAGCGATAAAACGCTGACGAGTCGTTTGCATCTGGACTGATGCTGTGTTGACTAACAGACGCTAAGACGAACGCCGTAATGTAATCATTATCGCTTAAATTGTTTGGCTTGCTTAACGTCGCGCTCTGTTGCGAAACGAAGTTCGTGGTTAATTCCGCTGCACAAAAGGCACGTGAACGAACCACTTTAAGCAAATAATTGATATTCGTTTTGATAGGGCCTAACCGGTATTCACGTAAAGCGTTTTCCAATTTTACGCGTGCTTGGTCCCTTTCTTCGCCATAAGTAATCAACTTTGCAATCATCGGGTCGTAATAAACGCTGATCTCATCGCCTTGTTGTATGCCTGTGTCAACCCGAACATCCCGGCCACGTACGCCAGGTAATTGCATAAAATCAAGTGTGCCTGTACTTGGAAGAAAGTCGTTATCGGGATCTTCTGCGTATATCCTTGCTTCGATAGCATGTCCGCAAAACATTATCTCTTCTTGTGTTTTTGGTAGAGGCTTTGCATTGGCAATATCAATTTGCCATTCGACCATGTCAATACCCGTAATATACTCTGTCACAGGATGCTCAACTTGCAGTCGTGTATTCATTTCCATGAAGTAAAACCGCCCGTCGCCGTTTGCGTCAGTTGGGTCCCCATCGCTAGGGTCCCCGTTGCTTTGATAAAGAAATTCGACTGTGCCGGCACCGCGATAACCGATCGCAAGCGCGGCTTTTTTTGCTGTTTCCCCCATCTGTTCCCTGATTTCTTGAGAAAAATTGGGCGCAGGCGCTTCCTCTATGATTTTCTGGTGCCGTCGCTGTATCGAACAATCTCGCTCAAACAGATGCACCGCATTACCGTGATTGTCACAATACACTTGCATTTCAATGTGCCTTGGTTGCGTTAGCATTTTTTCGATCAGTACATGATCGTCACCAAAGCTCTTCATAGATTCTCGTTTCGCGGCATCTAGCGCTTCATCAAACTCATCTTCATTTTGAACTGCCCTCATGCCCTTTCCACCACCACCCGCCGATGCCTTTATTAGTACAGGATAGCCAATGGCATTTGCTTGCTCGCGCAGATAGGCAGGTGTTTGGTTATCGCCGTGATATCCCGGTACGAGCGGCACACCGGCCTCGTGCATCAATCGTTTTGCTATGGATTTATCGCCCATTGACGTAATGGCATCGGCTGGAGGTCCAATGAAAATGATATTGTTGTGTTCGCAAAGCGTTGCAAACTCAGCATTTTCGCTAAGAAAACCATACCCTGGATGGATGGCATCCACATTAAGTGATTTGGCATGTGCAACAATCAGATCACCGCGAAGATAGCTGTCAGGGGAGGGCGCCGGTCCCAAATGCACGGCTTCATTTGCCATTGAAACATGCAGTGCATTGCAATCCACGCTGGAATAGACAGCAACGGTTTTGATACCCATCGATTTCGCTGTTTTGATAATACGACAAGCAATTTCACCGCGATTTGCGACAAGGATTTTTGAAATCATAGTGTTACAACCCCACCATTTTGTTTGTCTGCTTATTCATCAGTGCTTTGCCAATGCGGTCTTCGTTTTTCCAAAAATGCGGTAAGGCCTTCTTGACCTTCTTCTGATACTCTGATGTCGGCGATACACTGACTAGTGCTACTTATAAGGGTTGGGTCGATTTCGCGCCCTGATACATCGAGCGCTAACTGCTTCGCTTTGGACAATGCCGACGGGCCATTTTTTAAGATCTTGCTAAGTAAATCTTCAATCACATTATCGAGTTCTGACGACTTCACTTGCTCACTTAACAGCCCCAATCGTTTTGCTTGTTTGCTACTTATTGATTCGGCAGTGAGAAAGAGCCGTTTTGCCTCTTTAACACCGATAGCTTGGATAACATAGGGAGAAATGGTGGCGGGGATCAAGCCGAGTTTCACTTCGGTTAGGCCAAATTTACTTTGTTTGCTGCCGACGGCAATGTCACAACAGGCAATCAATCCGACCGCGCCACCATATGCTGGGCCTTGCACTCGTGCAATAGTGGGTTTGCACAGCGTAAATAACTTATGCAGCATGAGCGCGAGCTTTTCTGCATCGGCTTTGTTTTGCGCTCGGCTATAGTGCACCATTTTTTTCATCCAATTCAGATCTGCGCCTGCACAAAAACTTTTGCCATTGGCTTTGAGTAGAAGTGCTCTGACTGCTTTGTCCTGATCTATAAATGAGAAAACCTCGGTTAACTCTGCAATCATGAGATCGTCAAACGCGTTGTGAACGTCCGGCCGATTGAGTGTGACGGTTGCGATACCGCGCGCATCAACCTCATAAATAATACTTTGCATGCTATTTACTCTGTGTTTTTGGTATGGTCTACATTCTGAAAACGCCAAAATCGGTCTTCTCTATGGGCGCTTGTAAACTGATTTCTAACGCTAATGCAACGACAGTGCGCGTATCTTTAGGATCAATGACACCGTCATCCCACAGCCTTGCTGAAGCATAAAACGGGTGCCCTTGACTGTCATATGTGTCAATAACCGGTTGCTTGAAGTTTGCCTGTTCTTCATTGGACAGTGTTTTGCCTTCTCGCGCCGCTTGTGATTTTTTGACCTCAAGCAGCACACCTGCAGCTTGTTCTCCGCCCATCACCGATATACGCGCGTTCGGCCACATAAATAAAAACCGCGGATCATAAGCTCTGCCGCACATACCATAATTGCCAGCGCCGAAACTACCTCCAATGATGACGGTAATCTTGGGTACTTTTGCACACGCAACCGCTGTAACCATCTTTGCACCATGTTTGGCAATTCCACCGGCTTCATATTGTTTTCCTACCATAAAACCCGTGATGTTCTGTAGAAATAGCAAGGGAATGTTGCGCTGACAACAAAGCTCAATGAAATGCGCGCCTTTTACTGCAGATTCTGAAAATAAAATGCCGTTATTGGCCAATATGCCGACTTGTAAGCCTTCAATAGTGGCGAAACCGCAGACAAGCGTTGCGCCATACAAAGCCTTAAACTCATCGAATTCGCTGTCGTCGACAATGCGCGCAATAATGTCTCTGACATCATAGGGTTGTTTACTGTCTTTGGGCACAATGCCGTATATATCTTCAACTGAATAACGCGGCGGCTTAATAGCGTTGTTTGATATCGATGTATTGCTTGGGTTGCGATTCAAATGTTTTACAGCATTGCGCGTCAACTGCAATGCATGGTGATCGTTATTTGCTAAATGATCGACAACACCGGAGATGCTTGCATGTACTTCACCCCCACCAAGGGCTTCCGCAGTGACTACTTCTCCCGTCGCAGCTTGCACCAGCGGCGGACCCGCTAGAAAGATAGTGCCTTGCTCCCTTACGATAATTGACTCATCTGCCATTGCTGGTACATAGGCCCCGCCGGCTGTGCAACTGCCCATGACCACTGCGATTTGAGGTATGTTTTTAGCCGACATGTTTGCCTGGTTAAAAAAAATACGTCCAAAGTGTTCTTTATCCGGGAAAACTTGGTCTTGTCTGGGCAGATTGGCGCCGCCAGAATCTACCAAATAAATACAGGGCAATTGGTTTTGTTCAGCGATGGCTTGTGCGCGTAAGTGCTTTTTCACCGTCAGTGGATAATAGGTACCGCCTTTGACTGTCGCATCATTGGCAACGACCATGCACAAAATGCCATTGATTTTCCCAATCCCGGCAACAACGCCTGCACAAGGCACATAGTCATCATATACTTCATGTGCCGCTAGCTGGCCGATTTCTAGAAAACTGGATTGGTCGTCAAGCAACGCGTCTATGCGCTCTCTTGCCAGCAGTTTTCCTCTCGCTTTGTGCCTTTCAACAGCGTTTTGGCCACCGCCTAGGCTGATTTTACTGACCAGCGCATTAAGTGCATTGACCTGCGTTTGCATATATAGACGATTGCACTTAAATGACTCATTTGCCGTGTTCACATTGTTTTTCAATAGGGCCAATATCGTTCTCCGACCTAAGCTGTCTCGTTAAACAATTCACGCCCAATCAGCATGCGTCTTATCTCAGAGGTGCCTGCACCTATTTCGTAGAGTTTTGCATCTCGAAGTAAACGGCCGGTTGGATATTCATTGATATAGCCGTTACCACCGAGTAATTGAATGGCATCAAGGGATAATTTGGTGGCGAGTTCGGCCGCATATAAGATTGCGCCAGCAGCGTCTTTGCGCGTGGTTTCACCACGGTCACAGGATTTGGCAACAGCGTAGACATAGGCTCTTGCAGCGTTCAATTGCGTGTACATGTCTGCGACTTTTCCTTGAATAAGCTGGAATTCTCCAATGGATTGACCAAACTGTTTACGGTCATGGATATAGGGTACAACCACATCCATACACGCCTGCATGATCCCAAGTGGACCGCCGGACAACACCAATCGTTCATAGTCGAGTCCGCGCATTAACACCTTAACGCCGCCATTCACTTCGCCGAGCACGTTTTCCTCTGGCACTTCGCAGTCTTCAAACACTAATTCACATGTATTCGACGAACGCATACCTAGTTTGTCGAGTTTCTGTGCCCTTGAGAATCCGGCAAAGTCGCGTTCAACGATAAACGCAGTGATCCCTTTTGGGCCTGCATTAACATCAGTTTTTGCATAAATAACAAACACATGTGCATCCGGTCCGTTGGTGATCCACATCTTGCTACCATTTAAGATATATCTGTCACCTTCCTTATCAGCGCGTAATTTCATGCTCACAACATCTGAGCCTGCGTTCGGTTCACTCATTGCTAGTGCGCCCACGTGCTCGCCACTCACCAGTCGGGGAAGATATTCATTTTTTTGGTAAGCATTGCCGTTTTTGTATATCTGATTGACGCAAAGGTTACTGTGCGCACCATAACTCAATCCTATGCCTGCACTTGCTCGACTAATTTCTTCCATCGCGACTGTGTGCGCGAGATAACCCATGCCTGCACCACCGTATTCTTCACTGACTGTGACGCCGAGTAATCCCATTTCACCAAACTTGTGCCATAGTTCATTTGGAAACTGGTTGTTTTCATCCGCCGATGCTGCAATAGGTGCGATTTCGTTTTGCGCAAATTGATTGACGTGTTCGCGCAACATGTCCACGTCTTCACCTAGCCCAAAATTTAACGTTGGGTAAAGAGCACTTATCATTATTTAGTACCTCTTTGCTCACTGGTTAATGCGTCCAGTTCTTCTTTACATCTGGCTTCAACGTCATTCAGTTCAGCCATAAGCATGTTGATATCATTTAATTGAAGCTGTAATACTTCGCGCTTGGTTTTTGTGAGGTGGAGCAAGGTTTTCAACTGTTCCGCTGAGTTTGGATTGGTATCGTACAAATCAAAAAGATTTCGAATTTCCGCCAACGAGAAGCCGAGGCGTTTGCCTCGCAGTATGAGCTTTAATCGTACTTTGTCTTTATGTGAATAGACTCGCGTCATGCCCTCGCGCGATGGGTGGATTAGCCCTTGTTCCTCATAAAATCGAATACTACGTGGCGTAAGCTCGAATTCTCGAGCGATTTCACCAATTGAGAAGGTTTGGTTTGATTGTGTCATTGCTGATGCTAATTAACATATATGTTACATTTTTACCTTGACGTTTACGTAAAGTCAAGTTCACGTAAAGCTCGCTTGAAGATAAGTAGCATTTTGCAATGTGGTTTTGAATGTCGTTAAGAGGGCAAGCTAAGTGATTTCTTCAAATATCCATTGGTCGTTTTCATATCGAACGTTTGAAGACAAGTATTCCCGTTCAGCTTGCCAGCGTTGCTTTCCCATGTTGACTGTCACGCCAGGATACAGCTCGGACAGCGCTATTAAACGTGCGTTTGCCCGATAGTTTTCTATATCTTTTTGTAGATTGCTTTTGATGGTTAACATCCAGTTGAGAAGCAAGCGCTGTGATGCCAATGCGCTATCAAGCGCTTCGATTTTGCTGAGTAAATGTTGTGGGACCAATTTTTTATTGATTTGCTTTACGTGTTGTTCATGATTATCACTGGAGATAAGCAACTCCTGAGAGAGATCAGTAACTGCAGTAAGGCGATCTGTGAGCAATCTGTAGCCATCGGTAAAATCAATATCGAGCGCTGAACCAGAGACTGCGCCTGCAATACCAACTTCCACTGTATCGTACGCCTTAATACTCGAGGCAAAAAAGGCGCCATCGGCTTGCTGCGCTAACCCAATTGTGCATCGCCCATGGCAAACAATTTTCGAATACGCCAGTTGTTTCAATGCTTGTAAATGTTTACCGCACACAATATCCAAGCCTTGCCCGTGGTGAACAATGATGTTGCCGTTGGCAAAAAGCTGGCAATCGTATTCTTCCATTTGCCCAGTTGCGCCTTGCGTTATTAGAATATCTCCACCCGCCCTAATCAATGAAGATTCGACAAAGCCATTAATGATAACGTCGCCCGTTGCTATTATCTGAGCATCTTCTGTCACATCGCCATCAATCAAAACCGAACCACTGTAATCAATGTTCTCAGTAGCGGCACTAACACCTTTACTGAACATCATTTCGAGGATGCTCATACAGGCGTTGTCAAACTTTGGTTGCCCGGCGATGACAGAAACAATAATATTTTCATTATTTTCACTGATTTGCGTATTATCTCCCAGCTCGATGTCTTTCCATTGTCCGGGTTCAGCGGTCAATAGCCTATCGGTGACTGTATATCCCGCGCGTCCTTTGGTAGGCGGTATGCGCTGCGCGACTGCTTGGCCAGGCGTGACCAAAATGGCATCAGCAAGTTTTTGAATATCAGTAGTGGCTTTTTCGCTTTCTTGATGCTTTAACAATCGCGCTAATGCGGTGGATACAAGCGGTTTTATATAAGAGTGTTTTCCTGGTCTCGCAGGCAAGCCTTTTGCCACAATTGCACTGGTTACTGTACCTTCTTGTGCATCGCGTGTTTTTACCAATAAGCTGTCGATTGCCTTTGTGCTAACGCCTCTGACAACCCCTTTATCTCGAAGTGCTTCAATGACTTGAAAGGTTGAAAGCGTTTTATCTCCTGACTTTGTATGCAGTGACAAGGTTGCCTGCATACCGTCTTCTGCAATTGATATTTCTGGGTTGATGACATTGAGCACTCCAATGATACTGACAATTGGATTAATGTCTCTAAGCTGCTGTTTAATATCCAGATCATCACATAGATCTTGTAAATTCTGATGATTAATTATGAATTCAGCATATTCTGATGCCGCTAAGTACTGCGCAAGTTCATCCGCCTTTGTGTCTTTTTTACATAACAGTGGATCAGCACTCATCTCTAGTTTCGAACCATATTGAATCGTTTTCAACGTTATGCCACGCATGGTTGTTTTCCTTATTAAATGCTTTGAGCGTATTCGTACAACTTTTTTAGTATTTCAACTTTTTTAGGGTGATGAGAATGAGTCGCTGCCAGGCTTTCTATTGAAGAGATAAAGACAGTTAGACTATTGCATCCGTCACCTTGTGATAATCGCTCGCGTCGATACTCTTGCCAACGTTGTAAACCCTTTTCATCGAAATTTGCAGGATAGTTTCTGCCAATGAACTTAAACAACTGCCGGTGGTACAAAACATCATCAAAAAGGGTTTTAAGCTCGCTGTAGGTGGGCACCTCAGCATTCCTGATTTGTTGCATGTTGCGTTTGTCTTCAGGCGAAGGAAAAGGCCGTTCATAAAGCATTACATCTACATTATCTGTGTCGCTCACGGGTACTTGATTGTAGTGATAAGCCTTTTTTATTTTGTCCACTAAATGCAGGTGTTGTTTTATCTTATGATAGTTATCCAGACACTTGTTTCTGTCCAGACCAATGCGCTCTGCGTGCTGCGGGGTTAGCATTTTGGCTGACGTAATGAATGGGCACTTATTTAGCTTTATGTTAAGCAACCCCGGTTTGTCTTGACTTTTATCACGTGAGTACTGGTGCGTAAGTAGCGCGTCAACAGGAATGTCAAATATTGGTTCTAGCGGTTTGGACAAATCAATGGCAATGACGCTATTTTTGTCATTAGGATGAGGACACACAGGTAGGATCCAAGTGGCGCAGCCTTGAGCCGGGCTGATCCTGCCAGAAATGTATAGCGCAGGCGTTAATTGACTGACATCTATCTGACGCGCCACTTCTGCTTTGTGTCGCAGTGAAAAGTAGTACTCGTATAAATCAGGCGCATGTGACTTAATTTTTTTTGCAAGTGAAATAGTCGCGTGGACATCAGACAGAGCGTCGTGCGCATTAGTGTGTTCAATAGCGTTTACTTCAGCAAGTTTCTCTAATTTAAACGAAGGTACGTCATCGATGGTGAAACACCAATTCAACGACGTCGGGCGAAGCACATAGGCCGCCCTTACTAAATCAATTATGTCCCATCGCGAGTTTTCATGTGCGTACTCTCTTTCGTAAACGGGCAAAAAATTGCGATAAAACAGATGCCGTGTTACTTCGTCATCAAAATTAATATTGTTGTATCCGACAACGCATGTCTGCGGGATCATCATGGTCTGATAAACTTTTTCAGCGAATTGCGTTTCCAACATTCCTTTAGCTAACGACGCTTGGGGCGTTATGCCAGTGATGAGAGATGCTTCAGGGTTGGGCAGGTAATCATTTGGGATCTGGCAGAAAAAGTTGATGGGTTCGCCAATAACCTCCAATGCTGCATTTGTTCTCAATGCCGCAAATTGAACAGGAAAATCCAGCTTTGGATTGACTCCCCACGTCTCGTAGTCGTGAAACAACAGCGTTGGGCTACTTTCCATGGCTTACTATGTTGATAATAGTTATCATAAAAGTATAGTGTTATTACATTAAAAACAAGGTGATAACGAATTTTACAGGGTAGAACGAGTATTGTTTTATCCAACTAAAATATAAAAATAAAATATTAAGACGAAATAGGAATAATAAAACTCGGTCATTTTCTTGTCACGCTAGCGCGGATAAGAAGCGGCGTTGCATAACGAATTTCAAGCTTTTTTTGTTATAAAAAATTAATCATTTAAAGCGCTAAGTTATAGTGACTTTTGGCGCGCTTGCGTTACACTTAACGCTCAACGATAGGAGAATCACAATGAACGAAGCAATTAATGCGTCACATAATGTCAACGACTCCTTCGCACTGCATACAATAAATAATAGCAACGCTGGTGCTTTCCTTTCACCTTATTTCTCCATGCGAAAACTAAGAATGGTGTACAACGAACTCGCATTGGCGGATGAATTTGAGTTCAAAAACTTTGATGAGTTTAAACAAACGGTCCTTTCTTCACCTGTGCCGCAACTAGAGCTGAGTAAGTGGCAGGCGATTGCATCTCGTCGATAATTCCCAAAACCCTGTAAGACATTTGCTACACCCAAAACAATAGCTGTTTTTTGTTTTTAGCGTTATCCTTAGAAGAGGGCGTTTAAACAGAATACCAAGCACTGGTATAAGCGCCTGGGATAATGCGTATTGTCTTCGTGACAGTCTCTCACAACATCTAAGATCAAAAACTACAAGCCATGAAACGTCACCTATTGAGTTCAATCTTGACTCAGCTTTGTTTGCTTTTTTCACTACTAATAATTTCATCTGCAGTATACCCAACCGAGAGTAACAACCCTCAGAACATTGCTATAGCCATTCACGGTGGTGCGGGAACCATCTCAAAACAACACCTTACGCCTGAAATCGAAGCTGCTTATATAGCAACCCTAGGCAATGCGCTTGATACAGGTTACGCGTTACTAGAAAAAGGCGAAGAGGGTACATCCGCTGTGCTAGCAGCGATAATGATACTAGAAGACTCTCCATTGTTTAATGCAGGTATCGGCGCGGTATATACCTATGAAGGCGAACACGAACTAGATGCATCAATTATGCACGGTAAGCAGCATGCTGCTGGCGCTGTTGCTGGGGTAAAAAGCATCAAAAACCCCATTGTAGCGGCACAGGCCGTCATTGATCATTCCATACATGTCATGCTCAGTGGTGAGGGCGCTGAAACATTCGCGCACAATCACGGCATTGAGAAAGTGGACAATGCAATATTTAACACTGAACGGCGGTTTGACGCTCTTCAGCGCGCAAAAGCGAACATTAATGAGAACTTGAGTTTGCACCGTGACGCATTAGGTAGCGACATGCGCTTTGGAACGGTTGGCGCGGTCGTATTGGATAAATTTGGCAATATTGTCGCGGGCACTTCTACTGGAGGCATGACGGCGAAGCGCTTTGGTCGAGTCGGCGATTCACCTATCATCGGCGCGGGTACGTTTGCGGATAATAACAGTTGTGGCGTCTCGGCAACGGGCCACGGTGAATACTTCATCAAATACAATGTGGCAGCGGATATCTGTGCGCGCATGAAGTACCAAGGAGTTTCTCTTGAAGAGGCGGCAAACACTGTCATCAATCGTGTACTAAAAGATGCCGGCGGTGACGGTGGCGTCATTGCGGTCGATAGGCTTGGCAATGTGAGTATGCCGTTTAACACGCCTGGAATGTATCGGGCGAGCATAGATGCGAAAGGCAATAAAACCGTCGCTATTTTTTGATGACTACACCTACCTTCAATGTTGATGGTTTTGACGTTCAAAAAGCATTGAGCGAATGTCAAATCAAGGACAGACACCGATTCTATAGAAAATACCGGGCGATAACGTCTAAAACGCCACTTGATCAATCTGCGCTGATTTCGTTGTTGGAACACATTAACGCCAGTCAGCAAAAGAGTAAAGACAGGGCGTTTTCAGTTGATCACGTGACGTTTCCAGACCTTCCCGTCACAGCGCTTAAAAATGAAATCAAAACCCTGATCAATGACCACCAAATCGTCATCATCGCAGGTGAAACTGGCTCAGGAAAAACCACACAGCTGCCGAAAATGTGCCTGGAGCTTGGTTTAGGTGTTCACGGTATGATTGGCCACACTCAGCCAAGGCGTCTTGCGGCAAGGAGTGTAGCCAACCGCTTATGTGAAGAATTGGAAACATCGCTCAATGATAAGGTTGGGTTCAAAGTCAGGTTTACCGATACGTCATCTGACACAACGCTCATCAAACTGATGACAGATGGGATTCTGTTGGCTGAAATTCAAAACGATCGTTTCCTCAATGCATACGACACCATCATTATCGATGAAGCGCATGAGCGAAGCTTAAACATCGATTTTCTGCTCGGCTATTTGAAACAACTGCTGCCCAGACGCCCCGATCTAAAAGTTATCATCACCTCTGCTACCATAGACCCACAAAGGTTTTCGACACATTTTAATAACGCGCCTGTGCTTGAAGTCAGCGGCAGAACCTATCCTGTTGATATACGATATCAGGATCCTGAAACACTAACAGGTGACGAACCCTTTGAAGACTTAGGAGTCGCGATTGATGAACTCTTACGCGAGCCCAAGGGCGATATTTTGGTTTTTTTCAGCGGTGAACGTGATATTAGAGATGCGGCTGAATATTTGCGTCGACGACAATTGCGAAACACTGAGATTCTGCCTCTCTTTGCACGATTGTCATCGGCAGAACAACAAAAGATTTTTCATCCGAAAAATACGCGGCGCATTATATTAGCTACCAACGTTGCAGAAACGTCGTTGACAGTACCAGGCATCAAATATGTCATTGATACTGGCGTTGCGCGCATCTCTAGATATAACCCTCGCACTAAAATCCAGAGGTTGCCCATTGAAGCGATTTCTCAAGCGTCTGGTAATCAGCGCTCAGGGCGTTGTGGACGCACATCAAACGGCATAGCAATAAGGCTCTACACAGAAGATGATTATAATGCCAGACCTGAATTTACCGACCCCGAAATACGCAGAACGCACTTATCCAGTGTTATTTTGCAAATGCTGGCACTGAAACTCGGCGATATAAAACACTTTCCGTTTGTACAACCCCCTGATCAAAGACAAATTACCGATGGCATAAAACTGCTTGAGGAATTGCAGGCCATAAAAAGAACCAAAGGCCAGCTCGTCTTAACGCAGACGGGACGGTTAATGGCGAAAATCCCGCTTGATCCAAGATATGCCAGAATGCTCTTGGAAGCCAATAAGCACAATGCCGTCGCAGATGTGTTGATCATTATCGCAGGTTTAAGCATTCAAGATCCAAGAGAACGACCGCAGGAGAAACAACAACAGGCTGATACTGCGCATTCAGAGTTCATTGATAAAGATTCGGATTTTATCTCTATCTTAAACCTATGGAACGCCATCAAAGGGAAACAAACCGAACTGAGCAATAATCAATTGCGAAAGTGGTGCGCGCAACGCTTTATCAATTTTCAGCGTGTGCGCGAATGGCAAGACATCGTAAGTCAAGTAAAGCAAGTATTATCCACCATCAACTTAAGCATAGTGAAACAAGCTGCAGACGATGAAAGCATTCATAAGTCGATGCTCATTGGCATGTTGTCACAGTTTGGCATGAAAGCAGCGGATGGCACCTACCAGGGATGTAGAAACACGCAATTTGCTATTTTCCCAGGGTCTGCTGTTTTTAAATCAAAACCGAAATGGGTGATGGTGAGTGAACTTGTCGAAACGTCCAAACTTTATGCGAGAAAGGCCGCAAAAATACAGCCTCAGTGGCTAGAACCCATTTCTGACCATCTCTATAAAAAACACTTTGTGGAGCCCTTTTGGAGTAAAAAGCGGGGAGCAGCACAAGCCTATCTCAATATTACGCTTTTTGGCTTGCCAATCGTTGCGCGTAGGATTGTCGAATTCAGTAAAGTCGATCCGGCTGCATCAAGGGATTTGTTCATTCGCGATGGGTTACTTGGAGGTATGCACAACATGCAATATGCCTTTCTGAAAAAGAACAGCACGCTTATAGAATCCACTGAGCTACTAGAGAACAAAACGCGTTCCCGTGACTATTTAGTGGATGAAAACGTGCTTGTAGAATTTTACCAAGAGCGACTTCCTCAAGCTGTTACTCGTGTATCAGAGTTTAAACAGTGGTGGCAAAAACATTCAACGAAAGCGCCAGACTATTTGGATTTTACGCTTTCAGATCTGCTCAAGAATGACCCATCTCAAGTAACCAAAGATGCCTATCCAGATGTGTGGCAACAAGGCAATCTCCTGTTGCCCATTGAATATACATTCAATCCAGGTGAAAAAGACGATGGCATAGCTATCAGAGTGCCCATCTCTGTGTTAAACCAATTAAGCAACGTCGGCTTTGATTGGCTAGTAAAGGGGTTTAGGTATGATTTGATCCTGAGTTACATCAAATCATTGCCCAAAGCCATACGGCGCAACTTTGTACCGGCGCCCAATTTTGCCAGCGCGTGCATTGATATTCAGGCAGTCGATAAAAAGGGAAATACAAGATCGCTCAAAGAAGCGCTCGCAGAAAAATTGTTACACTTGACAGGGCATAAAGTAGATGTTGACGATTTTGCACTTGACAACATTCCTGACCATCTAAGAATGACATTTACGTGCGTAAATGATGATAATGTGGAGCTGGGGGCAGGGAAGGACCTTACCGCCTTAAAACGCAAATTTTCAAGCAAGATGCAAGACGCAATGAAAGAGGTTGCATCTGAAAAGAGCATTGAAAAAAACGACATCTCAACGTGGGATTTTGAGCAGATTCCCGAGGTGTTTAATCACAAACAAGCGGGGTATCAAATCACCGCGTATCCAGCACTTGAGTTTGTGGACAACAAAATCAACCTCAAGGTGTTTGACCAGAAAAAGACATCAGATAACGCACATCAATTAGGCGTCGTTCAACTAATAAAACGCAACATACCGTCTCCTATAAAACACCTACAGAAGCACTTACCTAACAAGGCAAAACTTACTCTACATTACAATGCATTCGGCAATATAAATGTGCTCATTGACGATTTGATACTCGCATCGATTAAATCTCTCTGTGAAGAAAAATACCCACTTATTGATATAAGGGGAGCGTCACAGTTCAAAGATGTATTAGAACATAGCCGCGCAAATATTAATGACAAGGCGCTCGCGCTCGCCACAACGATCGAAAAGGGACTTGCGCTTGGCAACCAAATATCAAAGCAGTGCAAAGGTAATATTCCGTTACCGCTAATTAATCATGTATCACACATAAAGCAACAGCTAAATCACTACATTTATAAGGGCTTCATTTTTGACTTTGGCGAAGGGCGGCTAAACGACTGGGTGCGCTATCTTCGCGCATTGGCGACGCGTGCTGATAAATTAAAAATCGACCCAAATAGGGACAGACTCAACCAGCTTGAGCTGGATAAAATTCAAGCCCGTGTAGACGAAGTAAAGAAAAACGCTATAGATGATGGATTAAATGACGATACCCTAAGAGAAGTGCAATTGATGATTGAAGAGTTCAAGGTGTCGCTGTTTGCACAACAGTTAGGCACTAAATTCCCAATTTCGTCAAAACGTATTATAACCAAGTTGGGCGAATTAAGGCGTTAACCAGAAAGCGCCGAACGCTAAGGTTGTTTGAAACAAGCAAAATGAGTAGGTGCGGAAATTATTATTTGACACTGCATCTTCATCGCACTATAAACGTAAAATCACTCAGTTGGAGACAATAGATGTTAGGGTACGAAGATAAGCGTAATTTTTATCGAATGATGGTTAATTCTCCCTGCGAAGTACGTTTGCAGGACCAACCATCAATGACTAATATTTCAGCCGTTTGTAGGGACATCAGTGCAACTGGCATGTCACTCGAATTGGACCTGCCTTCACTGGATCTGGGCACCTTGGTTGATATTACGATTGATTCTAGCTCCGAACAACTAACAACACTTGAAGCAAAGGCGAAAGTCGTCAGGTGTGAATCAGGCGAAGACAATACTTGCTTAATTGGTGTTGAAATAAGCGAAATGAAATAGGGCTATGCAAAGCCGTCGTCGGGTATCAGACTTGACGACAATGCGGCATTTCTAGCCAAATCATCAACGCGCTCATTTTCCTCGTGGCCCGAATGACCTTTTACCCAATGCCAAGATGCTTGGTGTTTTTTAATTTGTGCTTGTAGCTTCAACCACAAATCTTTGTTCTTAACTGGCTTTCTATTGCTCGTTTTCCAATTGTTTTTCTCCCAAGTATGCACCCATTTCTCTATTCCCTGTTTAACATATTGGCTGTCTGTATAGATGTCCACATTGCAAGACGATCGCAAGGCTTCCAAACCAACAATCACTGCCATCAATTCCATTCGATTGTTGGTTGTTTGTACAAATCCCTGGCTAAGTTCTTTTTCATTTTTGTTGTAGCGAAGGAGTACACCATACCCGCCAGGGCCTGGATTACCAATGCATGATCCGTCGGTGTAAAGGGAGACATCTTTCATTTCATTTCAACTTAGTAAGTGCTATTTTAATCTAAACATATTTAGTTATAGGCAACAAGCCACGCATGCGACAGATTGTATTAGATACTGAAACCACGGGGATACATCCTTCAGAAGGACATAGGATCATAGAAATCGGTTGCGTTGAATTAGTTGATCGAAAACTCACTGGAAATACCTATCACCAATACCTTAATCCGGACAGAGTCGTCGAAGAGGAAGCGATAAAAGTACACGGGATCACCAATGAATTTCTGCAAGATAAACCCAAGTTCAATTCCGTTGCTGAAGACTTCATTGACTTCATTCGAGATGCCGAATTGGTCATTCACAATGCACCCTTTGATGTTGGGTTCATGGATCACGAATTTAG
>JBCDMA010000030.1:0-20171 GCA_038744645.1 Pseudomonadota bacterium
AAGGGAATGTTGCGTTTTTTACATTCCCTGTACAGTACTGGGAATCCGCCCCTAAACAAAATCTCTTGCACTTCTTGTTCTGGGAGATTGGCTTGCTGATACGCACCTTTCAATGCGCGCTGACGCTGCGCTTCATAAAGAATAATTGCCGCTGCCACTGATACATTAAGTGACTGCACCATACCGACCATTGGCACAATGATACTCTGATCTGCCGCGTCTACTGCGTCCTGAGTAGCACCGTCCTTTTCTTGTCCCATAATGATTGCGGTAGGCAGGCTGTAATCCGGTTCTCTAAAATCCACTGCATTGTCATCGAGATGCGTCACTAGCACCTGCATGCCAATGGATTTGAGATGTGCCACTGCGTCCACTGTCGATTTATGGTGCTGCATGCGTACCCATAGTTCACTTCCAAGAGCGGTACCTTTTCGCAGAGCAGGATTCTCCTGCCACACGGTATGCACTTTGTGAATGCCTATGGCATCGGCGGTGCGCACAATGGCCGATACGTTGTGAGGCTTATGCACCTCTTCCATCAGCACGGTGAGGTCAGTTTGACGTGCAGCCAGCATTTGCTGAATGCGTGCAAACCGCTCAGGCGACATGCATTGTTGCAATGAGTTACTCCGGTAGCACCATCACGGCATCAATTTCAATCTGCGCGGCTTTGGGCAAAGCACTTACTTGCACTGCTGCTCTGGCTGGATAGGGCTGTTCAAAATATCTCGACATGACTTCATTGACCTTGGCAAAGTTTCCTAAATCAATAAGGAATATATTTACCTTCACAAGGTTGGACATTTTACCCCCTGCTGCATCAACTACAGCCTGTATGTTCTCAAAGACCTGTACTGCTTGAGCTTCAAAGTCTTCAGAAACCATCTCCATGCTTTCTGGAACAAGAGGGATTTGCCCTGATAAATACACTGTATTACCCGCTTTAACGGCTTGGCTGTAAGTACCAATAGCTGCAGGCGCATTCGCTGTTTGAATAACGGATTTTGACATGATTGTAACCTTAACGTTTTGTCAACCAAGCAAAGTATGGCTCTTCGTTTTGAGAAGTAAAAGTACAGTTACTCTTGCTGTTTATACTTGCTGTGGCGGGAAATATTGTGAAAATCGGGTAAGTTGCGGATTTTACGCATGATTTCAGCGAAATGCACTCTATTTCGGGTGGTGAGTTCTATATCGATGGAGTAGTTTTGATCATCTTTGTCGTTTGTCTGCAGATGTACAATGCTAGACTCGCAACTTGCGATTGCGGTCGTTAATGAAGCTAATGTCCCTTGTTGATTACCCATTTCAACACGAACACTCGCTTTAAACTCGCCCGAAGGGTCGTCGTCCCACTGCATGGGTAAAACACGGTTGGACTCTTCTTTCGCTAGTTTCCTGATATTGGCACAGCCAATTTGATGAATGACAACGCCTCGTCCGGGACTTAAGACAGCAACGATTTCGTCATCCGGGATGGGGTGGCAGCATCGCGCATAGTGCACACTCATGCCTTCGGTGCCTTTTATCGCCACTTGTCCTTTTTTCCTTTCTATTTCGTCAGTATCACCTACCAGTCTGCGCGCAATGATGACACTAAGCTCATTGCCCATGCCGATACTGATAAGCAGGTCTTTGAAACTGTCGTACTTCATTTCTTCGACAACACGCTGCCGGTCTTCGTCTGAAATTTCATCCAGTTTCGCGGCGCCCAATGCATGACGAAGCAAGCGATTTCCCATATTTACCGCATCTTCAGAGCGTTGACGCTTCAAATAATGCCTGATGTTAGTGCGCGCTCTTGCACTGACAACAAAATTCAGCCAGTTGGCATTTGGTTTTGCTCTAGGTGAAACAATAATTTCAACGCTTTGGCCGTTTTCCAGCGGTTTGCTCAATGAATAGTTCTTGTGATCGACACGAGCACCAACACAGTTATTACCCACATCTGAATGCACCGCATAAGCAAAATCAACCGGCGTTGCGCCCATTGGCAGCTCAATAATTCTGCCTTTTGGTGTAAATACATAAATCTCATCTGGAAACAGGTCAGATTTAACACTTTCAATGAACTCAACTGATGTCGTTGAACGCCGCTGCAGCTCGACAATGGATTGAATCCACTGCGATGCTTTTATCTGAGTCGCTGAGCCAAAATCGCTATCATTCTTATACAGCCAATGGCCTGCAACCCCCTTGTCAGCGAGCTTGTCCATGTCTTCGGTACGTATTTGAACTTCGACTGGAATGCCGTGTGGGCCTTTTAGCGATGTGTGCAGTGATTGATAACCATTTGTACGCGGAATTGCGATGTAATCTTTGAAGCGGTTTTCGATAGGTTTGTATAGTCCGTGGATAGCGCCGAGGACGCGATAGCAGTTATCTACTGTGTCAACAATAATGCGAAACCCATAAATGTCCATTACCTCATTGAAAGACAATTCTTTATTTTGCATTTTGCGATAAATTGAATAGAGGTGTTTTTCTCTGCCAACCACACGTCCATCAATGCTGACTTTCTGTATTGTATTGACAAGCTCTTGCTGCGTTTTCTCAACGATTTCCTTGCGATTGCCTCTCGCTTGTTGCACAGCAGATTTCAGGGCACGTGAGCGCATTGGATGCATAGCATCAAAACCCAGATTCTCAAGCTCATTCTTGATGTCATGAATCCCCAATCGATGGGCAATCGGCGCATAAATCTCAAGTGTTTCGAGCGCAATTCTGCGCCGCTTTTCTGGTCTTAATGCTCCCAAAGTGCGCATATTGTGGGTCCGGTCGGCAAGCTTGATCAGTATCACTCGGATATCTTCAACCATTGCCAAGAGCATCTTGCGAAAGTTTTCTGCTTGCGCTTCCTGACGTGACTGGAATTTAAGCTTTTCTAGCTTGCTTACACCTTCGACCAACTCCGCGACAGTGTCGCCGAATGCGAGGCTGAGATCATCACGGTTGTATTCAGTGTCCTCAATGACATCGTGCAATAAGGCGGCCATTAAGGTTTCGTGGTCAAGCTGCATGTCTGCGAGAATGCCCGTCACGGCAACGGGATGGGTAATGTAGGGATCACCTGATGAACGGGTTTGACCTTCGTGGGCATCTCGCGCAAGCATGTACGCAGCGCGAACATCAGCGACATGTTCGACCGATAAGTAGTTTGAAATTTTGGTTTTTAGCCCCTCAAACAGATACACGAATTTTGTTTAAAAACAACCATACTAACTAAAAGAATACGGTTATTTTCAAGATATGTAAACGCAAAAAAAGCTAACATAGGTTAGCTTCTTTTCTTTGTGTAAAATTAAAGGCTTTAGAGTAAGTTAGTACTAACTTTAGGCGTTATTGAGGATATTCGCTACAGACTCAAATTCAGCCGCTTCTTGCTCGCGTTGATCTTGTAGTTCAGTTGCTTCTACCGTCTCTGATGTGACAAGCCCTTCTTCGATTTCTCGCAATGCAGTTACGGTTGCTTTGTCATTACTTACTTCAACCAAAGGTTCTTTGCCTTCGGTGGCGATTTGACGTGCACGTCTGGCTGCAATCAATACCAAATCAAAACGATTTCCAATTCTGTCTACTGCATCTTCTACCGTGACTCGTGCCATGTGAAGCTCCGGAAAGTTGTATTTTTACCAAAAGGGCGCGAAGTATACTGTATTTTCAAAATGTTGCCTAGCGCTTATTGGCATTAATTTTTGTCATCGCCTCAAGTATAGTAAAGGTAAGAACAATGACCAAATCGTCGCTGAAGGCCCGACGCTTTTACCTCTTAGAAAAGCTGACTAAACAAGTTGTTCGAGCTCCTGAAGCATTGGCGCGACGTCTAAGCCATGTTGTTTGCGCCATTTTTCACAATGCACGGTATCCATGTACCGATGACCGTCATCACAAATCAATGTCACAATGCTGCCTTTAACATTGTTGTTTCGCATCTGGCAGGCCAGTCGCAAAGAGGCGTAAACATTTAAACCCGTTGAACCGCCAAACGGTCGATCAAGAAGGTCGCTCAGCCATAGACTTGTCGCAATACTCGCTTCGTCTTTGACTTTCATCATTGTGTCCACAACACTTGGCACAAAAGACGGTTCATGTCTGGGTCGCCCAACGCCTTCAATAATTGAACCTCTTGTCAAATTCGCTGCTTCCTCGTTCGGCCCTGAAAACGTATCAAAAAACACTGAGCCTTCGGGATCAGCTACACACAGTTTGGTACGTTGGAAGCGCGGCGCTTGATAGCGTATGTACCGTCCAACTGTCGCGGACGTGCCTCCAGTGCCAGCACCTACCACAATCCATTCAGGCACAGGGTGTCGCTCGAGTGATATTTGTTCAAAGATACTCTCAGCAATATTGTTGTTTCCGCGCCAATCGGTTACCCGCTCAGCAAAGGTAAATTGGTCCATATAGTAACCGCCATTTTCATTTGCAATACGCTGCGCTTCTCCATAAATATTAGAAGGTTCGGCATATGCAATCTCTCCCCCGTAGTGACGAATGGTTTGGAGCTTTTTCGAAGACGTTTTTTCTGGTACGACTGAGATAAAACGCAAGCCAAGCATTTTGGCAAAATACGCCTCAGAAATCGCGGTTGATCCCGATGAAGCTTCAACGATGATGGTATCTTCTTTAATATCCCCATTGCAGATACCGTATAAGAACAACGAACGCGCCAAGCGGTGTTTAAGACTTCCTGTTGCATGTGTCGATTCATCCTTTAGGTAGATATCAACGTCATTGAACGAATTTAAATCTAACTTGTGCAGGTGTGTATCGGCACTGCGGTAAGTATCGCTTCTGATAAGCGATATCGCCTCAACGACCCAATCTCGCGTGGTGTGAAAAGACGACGCCAATGAACTTTCGTTGAGAATGCCCGATGACATATCTAGCATGTGAATGCTTCTCCAAGTTTAATCGTTTGAAAAAGAGTGCTTCGCATAGAAGCAATGTCAGAAACTGTCGTACTGCACGCTGGATACCTTTCTATCCAAGCTAAATTCAATATGGCAATGATGGACATATAGATTAAATGCACTGTCCATAACTAGTTTGCGTTTGTGTATCTCCCTCACTCGAGAAAACTCCGCCGTAGATAGCTGCTCTTCAACAATCACTTTGGGCATGCCCTCGCTGAAGCTTTGACAGAGATAAAACACTTCATTGCGTGCCTCTCGATAAAAGAAACCTATGATGATCAAAATCATGCAGATAATAGCACCAGCGTAAATCCATTTTATTTTCATGTGTAGTTGCGGCTAAATAATTCCCTATTGTGGTTCAGGCTGCACCAATGCATCAAATAACGGTTGTTGTCTCATACGTTGATTTTCTGAAACGAGACTTTTGGCTTTTACGATGGACACAAACTGCGCAAGCGTTTCGTCGAAATCGTCATTTACTAGAATATAATCAAACTCATACGCATGGGACATCTCAGAAATCGCTTCTGACATACGCTTTTGAATAACGTTTTGGCTATCTGTCGCTCTGCTCGTGAGTCGATTCTCTAACACTTGGATGGATGGAGGTAAAATAAAAATACCGGTGGCGGAAGGATCTATCGCTTTTATCTGACGGGCTCCTTGCCAGTCTATATCCAAAAAGACGTCCATACCTTGATGGCGTTTATCACTGATGGCTTTCTTAGAGGTTCCATAGTAATTATCGAACACGCGTGCGTATTCAAAAAAATCATCTTGTTCGATCATAGTTTCGAACTGGTCAACAGAAACAAAGTGATAGTGGGTTGCATCTGTTTCACCCGCTCTTGGTGCCCTTGTGGTATGGGATACTGAGAGTGTTGGCGGATTCATCAATCCGTATTTTTCAGCAGATACCAAAAGTGCGTTTATTAGACTAGACTTACCGGCACCTGAGGGTGCTGCCACTATAAAAAGGTTGCCTAGAGGTTGAACCATAAGCGATTGGTCACAATAATAATTACATATGATTATGGTAACACAGGCTTAAATATTGGCGAATATTCATAGTGTTGATGTCTGTGTACCAGTATGTGTAAGGAGGATGCAATGACAGAGACTGAGTATGATCAGCTGATAGAGGAATTCTTCATTTCATTGGAGGACGCGCTAGACGATCAAGAAATCGAGCTAGATTACGACAGTAATGGCGATATTTTCACCATTATCCATCCGGACAATTCAAAAATTGTGCTCAATAAACAGCCTCCACTACTTCAATTATGGGTTGCCACTCGCTTCAACGGACACCATTTTAATTACGAAAATGGCAAATGGATAGATGAGCGAACTGGCGCAGAGTTGCTAAGCTTTATGGATGAAGCAGTGAGTAAACAAGCCGAGACACAAATAAAATTAGGATTAACATATTAGTATGACAACCCCTGCCTTAGACGCTGTAGTTATTCAACCACAGTCCGAGCACAAATCGACCATCATATGGCTGCATGGACTGGGTGACTCTGGCAATGGATTCGCTCCAATTGCGCCGGAACTTCAACTACCGTTAGAACTGGGGGCTAAATTCGTGTTCCCTCATGCGCCTGTGATTCCCGTAACCATTAACAATGGAATGGAAATGCGGGCATGGTATGACATCAGATCATTGGATATGGAAACGCGTGCAGATACGCATGGCGTAATCGAATCAGCTAAAATGATTGAATCGTTAATTCGGCAAGAGATAGAAATGGGCATTCCCTCGGAACGCATCATGCTCGTTGGTTTCTCCCAAGGTGGCGTCATCGCATTACACCTTGGCACTCGATTCGAATACAAACTTGCAGGGATTGTCGCGCTGTCGACATATATGAGCGAACCTCGTGAATTAAAGCGAGAAAAAAATCCCAATAATCAAAACACACCCATTCTAATGTGTCATGGCCAACAAGATGAAGTCGTGCCTATGCTCATGGGAAGATCAGCGTATTCGACACTGCAAGCCAACGATTATGATGTAACCTGGAGAGAGTACATCATGCAACACAATGTTTGTATGCCGGAAATAAAAGACATCTCAAAGTTTCTCCAATCCAATCTCAGTTAACACAACTTGAGACATGGCAGGAAAGATTCATTTACCAATTTAAACGAGTATTGCAGCAAAAGTCCTGCTTACAAACATCTCGATTTAAATCAGGCAACGCATGCGGTCTATCTTTGCTACTCTGTGATTGCCGGTATGATTGACCTCAATGAGTTGAATCAAAAATCGTTAAACTGGCGGCGAAAGCAGCAATCACTGGATTTTGACTAAGACAATCCCAATTAGCGTCATTCGCGGATTGGGCATGATGCGTAATTTGCAATCATATTTAAAATGCCGTTGCTCTGCATTGTGCATTTCCTATAATATTGCCGACCTTACAAAAGCGGTGTCACGAAGCTCAAACAACTAAAACGAACAACCGTTTGTGCTTTGAGTTGCATTGCGTAAGTGGGTTCGCAAACTCACCATATTTAAGAGAAAGGAACAGGCATTGTCTACCTGCCGTAAAATAAAAATCGCTACACGTAAAAGCGCGCTCGCCTTGTGGCAAGCGGAATACGTGAAAGCAGAACTTGAACTGAACCATCCCGACATCGCTGTTGAGCTTGTGCCAATGTCGACTCAAGGCGATAGAATTCTTGACACGCCGCTTGCGAAGATTGGCGGTAAAGGACTATTCATCAAAGAATTAGAAGTGGCCATGCAAGAGGGACGTGCAGACCTCGCCGTCCACTCAATGAAAGATGTTCCTGTTCATTTCCCTGCGGGCTTTGGTTTACATGCAATTTGCCCTCGGGAAAATCCGTTTGATGCATTTGTGTCAAATAGCTACTCCAACATTACCGATCTGCCCGACGGCGCAGTCGTTGGCACTTCAAGCCTGCGACGCCAAGCGCAACTAAAGGCAGTAAGACCAGATTTATCAATTAAAGATTTACGAGGGAACGTCAATACGCGCTTGGCTAAATTGGACGTGGGTAACTATGATGCAATAATCCTTGCTTGTGCAGGACTCATTCGTCTGGAAATGCGTGATCGGATAAAGCATGCGATTGCAACAGACGTTATTTTACCCGCCGTTGGGCAAGGCGCTGTTGGTATTGAATGTCGTAATGATGACGAAGAACTTATATCGTTACTCGATGCCTTGAATGACAAAGAAACGGCAATTCGAGTGAAAGCAGAACGCGCAATGAATGAGAAACTTAACGGCGGTTGCCAAGTGCCGATTGGCAGCTTTGCTGAACTTGAAGGGGAGCAGCTTAAATTGCGAGGTTTAGTTGCGTCGCTGGATGGCAAACAAATCATTACGGCGACACAATCTGAAAGTATAGAATTGCCTGAAAAATTGGGCGTAGCGGTCGCCGAATCTCTATTAGCGCAAGGCGCAGGAGAATTACTTGACGCGCTTGGCTGAACACTGTCTATTGGCTACTATGTAATCGCGTATATTGCTCGACACCTTTGCGGGGAACGGTTTGTTTTTAATCACTCGGCCTTCGGACAAAGCCAATCAAACTAAATCGATGTTCGACTCGATTGGCTTAGAAGCGTTTGTTTGCCCTGCTCAAAAAATTGTCCCATTGCGTCCCCATTTTAACAACCAAACCAACTATCAAATTGCTATTGTAACCAGTACTTACGCCGCGCACTGGTTTGTCACGCAGGACTTGAATGTCGACCATATCATTGCCATCGGTAACGCCACCAAACAAACGATTAGAGAACACCTTCAATACCATCATTGCAACATTCTTGTACCGGATAAAAAGAATTCAGAAGGCGTGCTCGATATGACGTTGCTTTCCTCAATCGAGAATCAAAATGTGCTACTTGTTAAGGGTGTAGATGGCAGGGATCTCCTTGAAAAAACAATAAAACAACGCAGAGCTAACCTCAGTGTTCTTGAAACATATCGACGTCAGTCGAATATTTCCGAATTACTGATTAGACAAGTTGAGGAACTTCCAATTAAGTGTATTATTGTCACCAGTACTGAAATTGCAGCGTTAATCATTCAACACTTTCCTGACAAATGGCTAGCAGGAAAAACCTGGATCGTTGCAAGTGAACGCATAGCGGCCTTTTTAAGGGAACGCAACCATTCACAGATTTCAGTTAGCCAAGGGGCAAGCGATACAGCCTTGATAGAGGCTGCGACTCAATTGGATGAGAAAAATGGGAACACAAGCTGAAAAATACCCGGTACCCGAGATGCTGGAGTGAAGATGTCTGATCGAAAACAAAGCGACAACAAGATAAACAAAGCCCAGGATGCGGCTCAGAACAAAAAACCAGGATCTGAATTGCCTGCAGGGAATGCGGAAAACAAAGCAACAAATCAATCTGCCTCAAACGATAAATCCTCAAAACCAAGCTCCGCTGATGCAGCATCAAAGAGCAGCACCCAAGCGAAAGCAACATTGGTTTTGCCACCCAAAACTGATACGACAAAATCAACAGAAGTGAAAGATCCTCAAAAAAGCAGTAGTAGCAAAAGCGATAAAGCCAAGGCGTCTACAGAAACCAAAAGCACCACGCCTTCTTCCAATGAAAAAACCAGCAGCAAAGCCAAACCAGCAGCTACAACGGCATCATCAGCAAAGTCTGATAAAGCTCCCGTAAATAAAGCAGTGGAAAACGTAGCGACTAAACAACCTAAACCGGCGAAGACAGGCGCATTGTGGTTTTTTACGGTTTTAAATTTCTTTTTGCTTATCGGTATTGTTGGCGCAGGTTATTGGTATTGGCTCCAGCTACAATCTGAAGAAGGTGAAATAAGTACGTCAATCAGTGCGTTGGATTCGAGGTTATTAAAAAGCGAACAGGACGCGACCGGTCTTTCAGGTGAAACCAGCGAACTACGCGATAATCAGACAGCGATCACCAGTTCTATTGACAATCTTTTAGACGAAGTTTTATTAGGCAAACAAACTGATGAGGCCTTGCAAAAGCGTTTATCAGAATTGTCAGGACGCAGACCATCAGATTGGTTGTTAGCTGAGGCTGATTATCTCGTCAACATGGCAGGCCGGAAGCTTTATTTAGAAAATGATGTTCGCACGGCGTCAACTTTATTATCTGAAGCCGATAGTCGACTAGAAGATTTGAATGATCCTGCATTGTTCCCAGTGCGCACCTTGATTGCCTCTGATATCGCCACGCTTAATCAAATCAACAACGTGTCAGAAGCTTCTGTTGCCCTCGCGGTAGGTGGACTAATCCCGCAAGTGGAAAACCTAACACTGCGCACCCTAACGTTGCCGGAACCACCTGCGCCAGCAGAGACGACACCATCATCTGACATAAAAGAGTGGCGAGAAAACTTGGTGCGAGCGTGGAACGATTTAACTGATGATTTAGTAAATAAAACGCCTATCGACGGCCCCATTGCACCTTATCTTTCGGAAAGTGAACGTTGGCTTATTGAGCAACAGTTAAAACATGCGCTTTCGAGAGCGCAAAGCGCTGCGTTGGGCTTGCAGACAAAAGTGTTTCAGCAAAATTTGCTTGAAGCGGTCAGTTTGATTGATCAGCATTACGAACGGGAGGACGTTTCTGTCATACAGTTCCTTGGTGCGCTTGAGAATCTATTGAATACGGATTTTAGCAAGAATTACCCTGATGACCTTCAGGCACAAAAAGCACTTAAAGACGTGATAGAAGATCGTATCGATGCTTTGTTCAATAATAGTGGCAGCACGCTATGATTTTGTTCATTGTTTTTGTCATCTTGTTGGCGGCTATATTCACCGTCGGGCATGTCTTTTTTGATTATCAAGGCACCGTGGTCATTGCAACAGAGTCGATGGTGTATGACATGAAAATGATAGTCGCAGTGACATTTGTCATTATTGCGTTGATTGGTATTTTTATCGTGAGTTGGCTCATTGTAAAAATCATTAGGTTAATCGTTGGATCAAAAGCTTGGTTGGGCACCTACAGCACACGTCAGAAAAACAAAGCATTTTATCTATCTCTAAATGCCTTTTTGATGGGCGATAAAGCCGGTGCGTTAAGACACATCGGTAAAACTTACGGTGGCGACTTCCACGGTGCAAACTACCTGCTTGCTGCAGACCTTTGTGATGACGAAAAAGATAAGCAACGATTATTCGCTCACGCTTTAAGTGAATCGGATGCCGCGCTTGCAGCCGCTGTTAATAACGCTGATGTGTTATATGAACAAAAGCCCGAAAAAGCATTGACACTTCTTGAAGAACTGCCTGCCAAGAAACAAAAACACCTTTCTGTAGTTAAGACAAAACTCAACATCTTACAAAAGCTAAAACAGTGGAACAAAGTTAGGGATCTTTTGCGACGCCATAAAAGGGCGCTTGGCACAAGCTACCTAAACTGGGCACAGAAATCCACACACGGTGAATTTGCAGAGATTGTAAGCAAAAATGGAGCATTAGCGTTAAAGGAAAGATGGCAACGCCTACCACGAGCAGAACGCAACGATGTCGCGAATCAAATTTGTTATGCTGAGTTATTGCTTGCGCAAGGATTTTCTGAAGATGTGGAACGATTCCTCGTTGCTCATGCGGTAAAAAACCAACACCCTTCATTTTGGGGCTTGTTCAAACGACTTAACCACGCTGAACCAAACGCAAGTAAAAAGTTCCTTGAAAACCTCATTAAAAAGGATCCAAAAGTAGCTAAATACTACTCTGTATTGGCACACGTGGCTTTCAATTCTAAAGACTTGGAACTCGCGCATAAATCGATCACGAAAGCTATAGAACTGGAACCAAGCAAAGAAGACAATCTGTTGCTTGCCACCATATTAGAGAAGCAAAACAACTACGAACAAGCGAACCTGCTTTATCGCGAAGCGATGCAGTGACTGATATTTAGCATGCAGCGTTTGGGATAGCCTATCAATGCAGCCCCCTAATTTCCGCGCATAGACTTTGAATTCATATCGATGCGGCTAACTCGGCACCTTGCCGAATGGCTGCTTTCGCATCAAGCTCAGCTGCTAAAAACGCACCACCAATGATGTGCAGACTCACGTTTTGTTGCTCAAGTTCCGATTCGAGATCCTTTAAGGGTTCCTGTCCAGCGCACACGACAATATTATCCACATCCAACACTTTTTGTTCATCCCCGACACGAATGTGTAAACCTTCATCATCGATCTTTTCATAAGTCACACCGTTCATCATTTGAACATTGTGATTGACGAGAGACGCCCTGTGGATCCAGCCAGTCGTTTTACCTAAACCTTTTCCTACTTTACTCGTTTTGCGTTGCAATAAATATACTTGGCGGTGATGAGTGGGTGCTTCACGCGGTGTCAGCGCACCCGCTTGCTGATATGATTTATCGATACCCCAATGGGTTAACCATTTGTCCAAATGCACGGTCAAATGCGATTGCTCAACCAAGTATTCACTGACATCAAATCCAATTCCACCTGCACCAATGACGGCGACTTTTTGACCGACTGTTTTGTGCTCACGTAGAATATCCAAATAACTCATTACTTTTGGATGTTCTGCTCCAGGAATTGACAATTTTCGCGGTTTGATTCCCGTTGCCATAACGACATCATCAAATGATTCGTTTTGCAAAACACTGCTATCAAACCAGGTATTTAAGTGGACATTGACTCCCGTCACTTCCAATCTGCGTTTAAAGTATCGTATGGTTTCATGAAATTCTTCTTTGCCGGGAATTTGCTTGGCGTAGTTAAATTGACCACCTATTTCATCGTCTCGCTCATAAAGATGCACTGTATGACCGCGCTGAGCTGCATAGCTTGCAAATGCTAAACCCGCTGGGCCAGCTCCAACCACTGCAATGGTCTTTGGTTCAGCTACAGACTTAAAAACTAACTCAGTTTCATAACACGCTTCAGGATTGACCAAGCAGCTAATTCTCTTTTGTTCAAAGCCATGGTCGAGACAGGCTTGGTTGCATGCTATACAGGTATTGATGAGATCGGATTGATTATTTTTAGCCTTGCTAACAAACTGCGCATCGGCCAATAAAGGCCGAGCCATGCTCACCATATCTGCATGGCCTTGTTGAAGCACTGATTCGGCTATTTCAGGCATGTTAATTCGATTGGTTGTGACAAGCGGCAACGCGACCTCTTCACGCACGCGTTTTGTTATCCAAGTAAACGCAGCTCTAGGTACAGAGGTCGCTATAGTTGGAACTCTTGATTCATGCCAACCGATTCCTGTATTTATAAGCGTTGCCCCTGCTTTTTCAATTTGTTTTGCCAAGTACACAACTTCTTCCCAAGAAGCGCCGCCTTCAACTAAATCAAGCATGGATAAGCGATAGATAATGATGAAATTCTCACCAACGGTCTGGCGAGTTTGTTTAACTATTTCGATTGCGAATCTTGCTCGATTCTCAAGTGATCCACCAAATTCGTCGTCTCGGTAGTTGGTGCGTTCGCAGAAAAATTGGTTGATCAGATAACCTTCAGAACCCATGATCTCGACGCCGTCATACCCAGCTTCTTTAGCATATCCAGCACTCACCGCGTAATCTTTGATCGTTGAGTAAACCGCTCGGGTGGAGAGTTTTCTTGGTGTAAACGGCGTTATTGGTGATTTTATATTTGTAGCACTCACAGCTAAAGGGTGATACCCATATCGTCCTGCGTGTAATATTTGCATGCAAATCTTTCCGCCATTGTCATGCACTGCTTGAGTGACAATCTTGTGTCTCTTGGCGTGTTTATAGCTGCTCATCCTCGCTGAAAATGGTTTCAGCCAACCTGACACGTTTGGGCTAATACCGCCGGTTACAATTACGGCCACATCATTCTTAGCCCGCGCTGCGTAAAACGCCGCAAGCTTATCAAATCCGTTTTTTTGCTCTTCCAAACCCAGGTGCATGGACCCCATCAAAACCCGATTTTTAAGAATCGTAAAGCCTAGATCAAGCGGTTCAAACAGGTGTGGATAATGCGGATGAGTCATTACACTTTCCTTTTATAATTCATTTATTGTTTTAACGAATTAGTTACAAAAACGATACAATATATTAATCAATATAATAGAAAGGAAGTTACGTTCCGCAAAATTTTTGTTGAAAGCGAATTTTTGACAAGCAAATTATCGTAAAGAAACGTCGATTAAAAAAGCGTTTTTCGCAAGCTATTCAGATAGGAAGAGATGGAAAAATGAAGAAGGTCGATAACGTTGGATACTACTACAACGCTATCGACCTTACAGTTGGTAACAGATGTGATTAGTCTGTAGAGAAGTCTCTAATGATATTATTTAACGTATCCTTAGCGTCCCCTAGTACCATTCTTGTGTTGTCTTTGAAGAATAGTGGATTATCAACACCAGCAAAACCGGCATTTGCTGAGCGCTTCAACACGAACACTGTTTTCGCACGATATACTTCAATGACTGGCATGCCATAAATTGGGCTGCCTTTCATTTCTTTAGCGGCTGGGTTAACCACGTCATTGGCGCCAATAACAATAGCGACATCATAGTTTTCCATTCTGGGATTAACGTCGTCCATCTCAAATAGCTGCTCATATGGGACGTCTGCTTCTGCAAGCAATACGTTCATATGTCCGGGCATCCTACCCGCGACCGCGTGAATGGCGTATTCAACGCTACAGTTATTTTCTTCCAGTAAATCCTGCAATTCACGAACCGCATGCTGTGCTTGTGCAACCGCCATACCGTATCCTGGAACCACAAGGACTGATTGTGCTGCCTCTAATACATAAAATGCATCTGACGAAGACATGATTTTGACTTCGCCTTCGATTTTTTCGCCCATCTCAGGCGGCTTAGCGAATCCTGATAGCAATACATTCAGCAGAGAGCGGTTCATTGCCTTACACATGATATTGGTAAGAATTAGGCCAGAAGCACCTACTAGTAAACCCGTTACGACCAGAATAGTATTATCAATAGCAATACCAGCCGCCGCTGCTGCAACGCCGGAATAACTGTTTAGCAATGCAATGACAACCGGCATATCAGCACCGCCGATTGAAATCGTCGCCAGGATGCCAAAGCTCAGTGCAAATATAATGGTTAAAAAGAGCCATAATTCATTGCTGGGTTGCAATGTAAATAAGACGACAAGGATAGCCAGCGCAACAAGATGCACGATACTTACCAGTCGCAATCCATCAAATATAATGGCCTTGCTTGTCATCTTGCCTGACAGTTTACCCCACGCAACTAAACTGCCTGAAAACGTCACACCACCTATCATCAGTGTTAAAAAGGTAGCGATAAATAGGCCACCCTCAGTCGCGTACATTTGCTCATCTGTCATGCCTGAAACAGTCGCCCAACCTACAAGCAAAGATGCCATGCCACCAAAACCGTTGAACAGTGATACCATTTCAGGCATTGCCGTCATCTCAACCGTTTTCGCTTTCCAAGCGCCGATAGCACCACCAACGATAATGCCTACGAAGATCCAAAAGAAGTTTATAACTTGATGGTCCATCAATGTGACAACGATTGCCACGAACATCCCCAGCGCAGAGACAAAATTACCTTTTCTGGCCGAATCTGGATGACCTAACAGCTTTAAACCAAATATGAATAAGGCAGCTGATAGAACGTAGGCTAAATTAATAAAATAAGTTAACGTATCCATTCAATCACCTACTTCTGCTTCTTCTTGAACATGCCTAACATGCGGTCTGTTACCATGTAACCACCAACCACATTAATACTGGCTAATACAACCGCCAGGGTCCCTAAAATCACTGTTAGCCAACCATAATCGCCACCCGAACTTGCAAGCGCACCGACTAACGTGATCCCCGAAATCGCATTTGATCCAGACATTAGCGGAGTATGCAGCGTTGCAGGCACTTTTCGGATCAATTCGAAGCCCAATAATGCAGCTAATAAAACAACAAAAATTAAATAGATATCCTGCATACTCAATCTCCTTGATAATGGTTTCTTAGCATCTGATTGCAGATGTCACCACCATGGGTAATGATGCTTTGTGTCAAAATTTCATCGTCGAAATCGACTTCAAAATCACCCGTCTCATTATTTACAAACTCTTCAAGTAAATTACAAATGTTGTTTGCATACATTTCAGTTGCATTTTTTGCAACATACTGGCTCCAGTTGCCTTGACCTATTACAGTGACTCCATCGACAACGACGGTCTCACCAGGCACTGAACCCTCAACATTACCACCAGATTGTGCTGCCATATCTACAACAACTGCACCTGGTTTCATCGACGCAAGCGTTTCTTTGTTGATCAGCAGCGGTGGTTTGCGACCAAATAGCTGTGCTGTCGTGATAACCATATCTGAATCTGCGATTGCGGACTTTTGCGCATCAAGCTGTTTCTGTTTTTGCTCATCAGTAAGCTCTTTAGCATAACCGTCTTTTGTTTGACCCGTTTCGCCGAGATCAATTTTTAGGAACTTGCCACCCAAGGATTCAACCTGCTCAGCAACTACTGCGCGCGTATCGTATGCAAGGACACTTGCGCCAAGTCGTTTCGCCGTTGCTATCGCTTGCAAACCAGCAACACCGGCACCAATAACGAACACCTTAGCAGGTTTGATCGTGCCTGAAGGTGTCATCATCATAGGTAGAATGTTTGGAAGTGCATTGGCCGCTTGCATGACCATGACATACCCTGCAAGGTTTGCCTGTGAGCTTAGTGCATCCATCTTTTGTGCGCGTGTGGAACGCGGGATCATTTCAATCGACAGCGCCGTAACCTTTTGTTCTGCGAGCTGCTCAACCAATGGCTGCGCAAAAAACGGGTCACAATGACCAATCACAATTGCACTTTGCTTAAGGTTTTTTAAATCTGCGCCTGAAGGCCGATTAACATACAATACAATGTCTGCTTCTTTTATGCCTTTTGCGCGTGTTGAAATGGTTGCGCCAGCTTCTTTGAATGCATCATTATCGATGGATGAACCCATTCCTGCATTGCTTTCAACGGCGACTTCCAAGCCCAAGCGGACGAGTTTTTTTACGGTAGTTGGTGTTGCTGCGCAACGTTTCTCGGTAGCAAAATCACTGTTTTTCGCGTCATTGACGATGAAAACTTTCACGACCCCTCCCCTTTAAGTTAATGTTCGTAATAAAACAAACGAGACATTTACGTGTATATCAGGTCAAAAAACTGACCTAAACATATCCTCTGTCGTTAAAGTCTAGTATGGATAATGCGGCTAAATTGTATAGACGTTTCTATTATATCGACATCCGACTCTAGTCGTTTATTTCTAGTTATTTAGTATGGGGCATCTAAACTTACCATTTAAAATGCTCGTTAAAACAATAACATATGATAATAATTTATGCATTTTTTATTCGGTAATATATTCGCAAATACGATACTTTTTATGCAGAAAACTTGTTCTAAAAAAGTAAGAATTGTTGATAAAACGCAAGAGCACATTAATAAATCGTTGTAATTGTAATAATTCACACCATTTATTTAATTTTTCTTTGAATTACCGCGAATTAGAAAAGAAATAATTACAATTTGGACGAGATTACACCTTGTCAACTTACAAAGATTAAAAATTCAAAAATCTGCAAATAACCAACCAATGTTGTACGTTTTTGCATCGTCGCTTAAAAAGGAAGGCTGATCTTGCCCATCGCTACATTTGGTTGACTTTTTTTGCATGCACCAAATGTCGAAGGCTCACCTGAAATACACTCGTTCGCGAGTAAAGCAAATACGACGGCTTCTTTAGCATCAGTTTTAATACCGAGTGCATCAATTGGCTTTATCTCTATTGTCCCGAGATGCTTGCGTAAACGCGTCATGAGTTCCGCATTATGTACGCCTCCACCGCTTGCATAGACGGTGGCCTTTGTACTCATGGCAAATGCCCTAATTGCGTTGGACACACTAAGAGCTGTAAGCTCTGAGAGTGTTGCAAGGACATCATTAGGGCGCAGTGTATCAGGCTCTAATGAGGCGATGGTTTGTTCAAGCCATTTGGACGAAAATTCTTCAGGCCCGGTAGTCTTTGGAAAACCTATATTGAAAAATGCATGAGATGAGAGCGCGTGCAAAAGAGGAGTAACTACTTTTCCTGTAGAAGCGATATCCCCATTTTTATCATAGGGCATCCCACCGAAATGCGTTTTAACAAATGCATCCATGAGCGTGTTTGCTGGCCCAGTATCTGTGCTAATCACATCGGAAAACGTTCCGTTTGGCGGCATGTAGCTGATATTGCCAATACCACCAAGATTGAGAAGTACTCTCGCTTCGGATGCATGGTTGAACAATAGAAAATCGCCATAGGTTGCCAGCGGCGCACCTTCACCACCTGCTGCAACGTGTTTCTGGCGAAAATCGCTCACCGTAATCACGCCGATATGATGCGCGATATGGTCACCATCGACTATCTGAAACGTACTGTTTATCTGCCTGTTTTCAATGGTATTCCCTGCATTATCAGCGGCATTGGCTGTTCGAATCGGATCGTGAAATACAGTTTGTCCGTGGCTGGCAATAAGGTCTATTTGCTCAATAGCAACACTGTGTCTACTCATGAACTCACGCACTAAATCTACGTGCACATTCGCAAGGCTGACATTTAATGAGCAAAGTGCTTTGAAATCAACGCTTGGCTTGGCAAAAACATCCCTAATACGTTGTTTTGTAATGTCGTCATAAGGCATGGTTGCAAACGCCGTCACATCAACAAGTGTATCAAGGCCACTATTTTTTATACGACACAAGGCAATGTCTAGGCCATCGAGCGATGTACCACTCATTAGCCCGAGTATGGTTTTTTCAGTTTTTACAGCAATATTGGCAAGTTTCTCTATTTGCCAGCGCATGGTCGCCTAGTTGTTTCAGTCGTGATTTTTGTAACCGTCTTGAAGATGGACATCGATAGCATAAAGCACGTTGGAACGGTTAATCGTGCCCAATAGCATGCCTGCATCATCAACAACAGGATATACTTTTGGTCGTTCTTTTAATAGCCTCTGCGTTACTTCTAACACAGAGTGATAGGGTTTAACGCTTAATACTTCATTGACCATAATATCCTTTACTTGCGCGACTTGCTCTCGGTAGTAACTAGACTCAAGCATCTGCACAAGGCAATCCTGTTCTGATAAAAACCCAACTAACATGCCTCTTTTATCAACGACCGGGCCACCCGTTTGATGCGTAGATAGTAATAATTCTACCGCTTCCGCCACCGGCATGTCATATGAAAATTTGACGGGATGCTTGTTTAGGTAGTCTGCGACTTTGAGAGATTCCATTGTGTTACGCCTTAGTATTGACTGAAGAATTTCCTACTGATTTAAGCATACCCGCATTTTTAAAATTGTGTTAATTTTTTGATTGTGTTTTTAAAACCAATAAATGTTTGTAAATACTTACATTCAATTTGGAATTTGCTGAGTAAGGTATTGGTAAGTTTATTACTTGCGTTGATTATTCATCTTTTGTTAAATTTCGTACAATATTAACGCTTTCATATTCCTCAGAATACTTTATGAGTGCCTCTCCTGTTTTTAATTGTTGATAGACATCATCAACTTTTTCAGACAACGTCTTTTCTGTCTCACCGTAATCAGTGCCCTCTCTTAACACAAAACTCTCAATCAAATTCATAAGCGTCTCGTGTGCCAGCTGTTCATAGGGAATGATCATGTTAACTCCTCGATAAACCGCCCTATTCTTTCTGGGATGTATGTGGTCAACCGACCTGATTTGCGCTGCATAAATCCGACATGCCCCCCTTTTTGTGCTAATTCATAAGCCACTGTTGGTGACAATTCATGTTTGTTGGGTATTACTTGTTCATCCATGAAAGGGTCATCTGCAGCATGAAGGATCAATGTATTTGTTGTTATCTTGTGTAACTCTGGTTTTGCGCTTGCCCTTTTATAATAGTCATCTGCGCCACTAAATCCATGGATTGGCGCGGTCAGATGTTCGTCAAAGTCATAGAAGGTTTCAAATGTATTAATGTGTTTTGCAGTGACACGGATGTAGTCTTTCATATTTACTCTTTGCATTTTTGATATGAATTTGTGTTTCATGCTCTTGAGCAAATGATATTGATACACTCTGGAGAAACCCTTATTAATTGCTTCCGATGACGCTTTCAGATTGATGGGCGATGAAATGGCAACTGAACCACGCAAGTTTGGTTGGTGTTTTGCACATAGCTTAAGAAGGGCATTTCCACCTAGTGAGTAGCCCACGGCAAAAAGCGG
>JBCDMA010000031.1:0-20009 GCA_038744645.1 Pseudomonadota bacterium
ACAAGAAATTCAAGACACCACTTCGGGAGTGGGACATCGGCTTCGTCGCCACTTAATTAGGCGTTTTAAGCATCAAGGAAATCACAGTATTGGAATCGAACCTAAGGCTTATCAGAAAGCACGCTTTTGTTTTGTCAGAAAGAGATATTAAGAATGTATGGACGACGCTTGAGCAATACTTTGGGCCCGTCTCTGCCAACGTTGAATTCACGGATAACATTGAGAGAAAAGCTGAATCTTTAGAACAATTATTATCATTTGAAAACTCAACAAAACGTTCAATCAGGCGAGTCGAGTTTACCTCAATGTCAGAGAATGGAGAAAATCGAAGCAAAGTTACTTTTGAAAGCTATGAGCATCGACCCGTAAGGATTACAGCATCTGGTATTGATGATGTCATAACACGATTTAGTGACTCTTGTGAAGAAATTGTTGATGGTCTTAAACCATGGTATTCCCGATTTTGCAAACTAGATTTTTTCTACATAATCGGAGGCATTTTTATTATAGGACTTTTTTTACTTCTGATTATGCTTCCCGACTCGACAATCGAAAACCATTCTGAGCTGTCAGAGGCCATTGTAATACTAACAACCTCAAGTACAGTCGTTGCTGCGTTATTGTTATTAATCTGGGGACTAAATAAAGTAAGAGAAAAATGTTTCCCTATAGCCACTTTCGCCATCGGGCAAGGAAAAGAAAGGCATAGAGTTATAGAAAATATCCGTTGGGGTGTTGTAGTGGCATTTGCGGTTTCCTTTTCTGCGTCAGCTGTATTTAGTTTCCTTGTGTAAATGCCTAACAAGTTTAGCTATGGCAAAGCGGCTGCGCCATTGCGCACCATAGTTGAACGATACTCTCAGGAGAATTAATTGAAATTCAGTAAAACCCTAGACAGCCTCACATCAATATCTGAAGAACTTAAAGAAAAGGGAATAACGGTTAAAAAACTAGATGACGCTGTTTCGGAACTTTCTACGCATCATCTGAATATTGAAAAAATTGAAGAGAATATCGATTCAATCAAAAGTGAGGTTATTGCCCCAATAAAGGAAGAACTTGTTCAAAATAAGACAGCAGGAAAGTTTTCTATATTTGGCTTTTGGGTTGGAGCATTGGGGCTGGTTGCCTCGATAGGAACTTTGCTATTTCAACCCGAAAGAACAGTTATAAATTCGGGCGATAGCGAAATATTAAAGCGGCTTTATACAATAGAGAATCAGCTGCTGTTTCCTAAAGGATTATCTATAGAGTCTGGTGAATTTTTCATAGAATGGTCTGAGCGCAAGGAAATAGCCTCTCTAAACAACGATAAATTCTATTTAGAGGTTGAATCAATCAATGATTGGCCTGAAGGCAATGGGATAAAAGGTGGCGTACGCATATTTAAAAACACTAATCTATTGGGAACGAGATCGTTAAGAAATAGTGTTACCCGAAGTGATGGGAAGGATGAACTAAGAGAATGGTTTGATAAAGAAGTGCTGGCTGTAGATGTCGGGGATAAGATAAAAATTGGAAATATTGACATTGAGGTAAAGAGAATACTTAAAAAAGAACCGGCGGGGCGACTGATCGGTGATGCAAAAGACGGAATAGTTTTTAGTATTTCTGACAGTCAAAAATATAACAGGTCAAAGCAAAAGGATGCAGTAAACTGATCATACGGGCGTTATGTAACATGGAAAACTTGAGAATATGGATGCACGCTTTAGAGCGCTAAAAACTTTGAAAGCAGGTGAATTTCAACATTTAAACGGTGATTTGGAAAGCCATTTAAAAGCTACTGCCAGAATTCTAGAAAAATGGGGTGCGCCAGAAATACTTCAAACAGCGGGTCTATTCCATGCAGCTTATGGAACAGCCGGATTCAGTCAAAACATGGTGTCGCTTAATCAACGCCACTCTATTTCTAATATAATTGGCGAAAAAGAGGAAGAGCTAGTTTATCTTTACTGCGCCTGTGACAGGAGCTTTGTTTTTCCGCAATTTGGTAATAATAAGCGAATAAGCTTCCGAGATAGATTTACAGAAAGCACATTCCCTCTCAAAGACAATGATGCTTCAATGTTTTGTGAGTTAACTGTGGCTAATGAACTAGAACTTGTTTATTCAAGTGATTCATTCAAATTTGAACACGGTGAGAATCTCTACAAATTGTTTAGCCGCATGGAAGTCTTTTTGCCGAACGCCGCAGTAAAAGCTTTTAAAGACGCGTTTGCGGAATTCACTTAGCGGGAAATCTGAAAAAACGGCTTCGATGTCGAAAAGATCGCTTTCAGTGATGCCCCAGTTTATGTTTTTAAAACGTTTGTTTTTTAGCGTTGTAAGGTGAATGTCGAAATTTTGGGGAGTCACGGCAGGGAATGAAGTTTTAAAGTAGCTGTTAACAAATCCATGTTTTCGAAGCTTTTAAAAATACAACTACTTCATTGAGTCTTTACTTGATACACACACCGTAAATACTTATCTTAGATCCATGCATACTTTTTAATTTTTGATATGAGCACCAAATCGTCCTCTAAAAAAGAACGAACAAAGATATCTACTCGCACAAAGGAGGTTTGGCTACTGCAAAACCGCGAGGCGATTTTTAGATCCAATGAATTTGTTGAGAAGCATGGACTTCCTCTCGGAAATTTTAAGCAAATACGTTTGATGTCTGCAAAAGCAATTTTAATTCAATGTGTATTTTAAGGTCGATTTATGTGGGGTGAACTACATGAAAAAAAAACAATAGAAGTGATTTTGCAACAATATGTTTCAGCTGGAAAAGCCAATCGATTGTTTAGTAGCGAACTAGGTTTTACCCTTTTTTTATGATGTTTATGATTACAATTTACCGAAGTCAGAAGTGGAGATTTGGCAATCCGAGACACTCATCGATATAGCGCTCTTTGCCGACAACGCTAGCGTGGATGCACAAGAAGATTTCAATAAAATATCGGTGTTGTATCCATTTTCCCGCAGGCCAAGCTCTGACCAGATTCGAGCTTTAGAGTTAACTAAGAAGATCATAACCTTTTGTGGTGGCTCTGCAACTTATCAATCGGAGCCATTTAAAATAAAAAACGTCCTAGAGGACTAGGATAATTGCAATGACTACCCTCTTAAAGAATGGGGCGAGCAACCGGGATCTGAAGAACTTGCAAGGATGATTGAAGAAAATTACACATAGCAATGGAATTATGTTGTTGAGCAAACTCAAATTGACGCTACTTCATCGCGCACTATACACAGACGTTCGGTACATAAAGGAACAGCGTGAAATTTACAAGCTATTTTCTATCAACTAGGGAACGACCTGACAGAGCTTCGATTGACCTACATTGGATTGAACATGTTGTCACAAATCCTGATTTTGAATCTTTACAATCTGATGGTCGGATAAGGAGGTGGTCTAAAATTGCTGAAAAAGACGGACGTTATTTGAGAGTTGTATTATTATCTGATGGCGAGACAATTCATAACGCCTTTTTTGATAGAGGATTTAAACCATGAAAATGAGTTATTTTGACGATACAGACACTCTTTACATAGAGTTTAAATCAACTGATATAGTTGAAACAAAGGATCTGGATGAAAATACACTTCTAGATGTAGATGCTAATGGCGACATTGTGGCAATCACAGTCGAACATGCCAGTAGTCGCACGGATATCAATCAACTTACCCTCAGCGGTATTGCAGCCTAGTAACAACAATATGCTGTTACGCAAACTTGACCGTGACAGTATTTCATCGCGCACAATATTTAGACTTTATATCATTAAGTCTAAGGTATAAGTATGCCAAGAAAGATGTCTTTAGAGAAAGAAAAGGAGTTTGAAGAACTGTCATTATTTATTGAATATTTTTCTACCCATTGCTACGGAATCGATAGAAATGATCCCGTTCGCCCGTCAAATGTTTTAGTCAAAATAACTGAAAGGTTTGGTAAATCCAAAGCTCTTCAAGGTCTTAAACAAGCTGTGAATGATTGCATTGAAGCTTCCTCTGAAATGGACCTAGCATCAATTAAAGATTTCGATAGACAATTACGAAAACAAGGCATCATCACATTTTCGGCCATAAGAAAAAAATATTGGTCAAAGTACAAACGCATTTTAAAACGTGGCCAAATTAGTAACGAAACGGAATATTATTTAGTTAAAGGGCTGTTGAGTGATTTAGAAAGTGAGATTTCTGAAGAAGAAAGAGATGTTTTATCTGGGTTTGTTGTATCTTTTGAAGAACGCATATGAAAAACCAATCAACACACTCGCTGCGGCTTAGCAAAACACCCAGCAAGCAGCTGTTTAATGCGAAGTTATGCGCGATGGAGAGGTTGTGAGTAATTTGGTTACTAAACATCCCTTTCAGTAGGCAATAATTGTGTGGTGTCCATGCCTATCATTTTATCCTTTATAAGCCTTAGATTCTCGCCTGAAAATCTCATTTCTTCAGCCTTAAATTTCATCTCTTGTTTATAGATGAAAGTTGATTTACAGATCAGCGCCGCAATTCAGGCGGGATCTTAAATTCTTTCTTAAGCGGTTTAGGTCGTTTGCCTTTGCCTGACTTAAATGCATTGAGCTGATAGACATAAGCGAGGACTTGGGCGACTGCCATAAATAGTTTTGCAGGGATTTCTGCGTTAACTTCAGTTGCATAATAGATAGCACGAGCAAGCGCTGGCGATTCAACGATGGGCACATCGTGCGCTTTGGCGATCTTACGAATGTGTAATGCGAGCTCTTCAATACCTTTGGCGACGACTACGGGCGCGCGTTCACCTTGTTGGTCATATTTTATCGCAATAGAGTAATGCGTTGGGTTGGTAATGATGACGTCCGCATTCGGGACTTCTTGCATCATGCGATTTGCCGCCGACTGATATTGCAATCGACGCACGCGGTTTTTGACGATGGGATCGCCTTCAGTGTTTTTCCGCTCGTCCTTGACTTCTTGCAACGTCATTTTCAACTCTTTGTTATGTTTATGTATTTGGAACGGCACGTCAACAATTGCAATGGGTATCATACCTAAACACAGCAGTAAAAAAGCCCATTCAATCATGCTTAATGCATGGAAAATATTTAGCGGATACAACTCGAGATCTAACCGCAGCGCTTCATCCTTAAACAAGATCATGGACAAATAAGCCATCAACATAATGACGACTACTTTACCTATCCCTTTCAGTAATTCCATGATTGCTTGCGAGCCAAACATACGCTTGAATCCCTGCTTGGGGGACAATCGATTGAGTTTGGGCGCGGCTGCTTGCCAGGTAAAATTGTACCCCCCTAAAGCGATGGAACCATAAACACCACCGCAAAGTGCAATGATCAAAAACAACAAAAGCGGAAATGCGCTTTCCGATACCGACATTGTGAGGATCTGGAACATGTGATTTAAGTCATATGTTTCATCACGCGATAAAGAAAATGCGCGCTTTGTAATGGTGTAGACTGCACCTGCGATAAGGCTACCTATGCTAATTAGAGCAAATGCACTGGTGACTAAAATCAACGTTGTAGATAGCTCTTTCGAACGCGCTATCTGCCCCTTTTCCCTGGCATCTTTGATTTTTTTCTGCGTGGGTTCTTCGGTTTTTTCCTGCGCTTGTTCTTCTGCCATCTAGCACACCCTCAAAAGTGCACACATAAAATCTTGCGCTCTTAACCATAGGTTTTCAAAGTGCAACGCCTGATTCGATAGCGTTATCCAAATGATGATAAGACCCATCAATTGGGCAATGGCAAAACCAATGCTGAAGATGTTCAGTTGTGGAGAGGCTTTTGTCATGACACCAAAAGCTAAATTCACAATCAATAGCGACACAATGGGGGCAAGCGCAATGGTCACTGCGGCAACAAACATATACGCACCCCAATGCGCAATTTCCTTAAATTGCTCTGGCGTAAACCACGCGCTGCCCACCGGAAATGCCGTGAAGCTTTGCGCAATCATTTGGATCATGAACAGATGTCCGTCAAACGACCAAAACAATAGGGTAGCTAATACGAGATAAAACTGGCCCACTGCGGGGACATTTATGCCATTGATCGGATCGACGATGGACGCAAAACCAAGACCGGTTTGCATAGCTATGACTTGTCCCGCGAGGACAAAAGTGTTGATCACCATGACGCTAATAAAGCCAATGCTGATGCCAATGATCAGTTGCTTTATGATTTCTAAAAAGGTGCTGACACTGACAATCTCATCGACTCTGACCGGTGGCACAGTAGGCAATATCATAATTGTGATAACAATCGCCAACAGGTTGCGAATGGGAGTTGGCACTGTACGCGCACTGATGCCTGCCATGGCAATGAACAAGCCTGAAATGCGCATGAATGACAGCACATAATCGGCGATGAAATTCATTATTGTGCTGCTAAGGATCTCCATACCAATAGCGAGCCTGATTAACCGAGCACGCTCGGAATGCTCAACACCAATTGATTGGTATAGTCGGTTAACTTGGTCACTAACCAGTTGCCAAACCAGCTAATGGCCAACAAGGTAACTAGCAACCTAGGTAGAAAGCTCATGGTTTGTTCGTTAATTGACGTTGCCGCTTGAAAAACGGCAACCACTAATCCAACCAGCAACCCGGGAATAATCAACGCGGAAGTAACAAGAATGATGGTGAACATGGCACCGCGCATTATCTCTACAAATGTCTCTGGACTCATCCTACACCCCCATACCAAAACTGGTCGCCAGCGTGCCGAAAATTAAGTTCCAACCATCCACTAAAACAAACAGCATCAGTTTGAATGGCAAAGAAACAATCATCGGCGATAACATCATCATACCCATTGCCATCAGAATGGATGCGACGATTAAATCCAAGATCAAAAACGGGATAAACAACATAAATCCAATCTGAAACGCGGTTTTGAGTTCACTGGTGACAAAGGCCGGAATAAGCACCGTCATTGGTACTTGTTCGGGTGTATCAAACTCTCCCTCGTAACCGCCGATTTTGACGAAGGTCTCGAGATCCGACATGCGCGTTTGACTTAACATAAATTCGCGCATCGGCTCTTGTGCCGCATTGAAGGCTTGTTTCGATGTCATCGTCTCTTCGAGATAGGGTTGCAACGCTTGTGCGTTGATTTCATCAAATACCGGCGCCATGATGAACAAACTCAAAAACAGACTTACACCAATCAATATTTGGTTTGAGGGTGACTGCTGCAGGCCAATCGCTTGGCGCAGAATTGATAGCACAACGATGATCCTTGTGAACGACGTCATCATCATGACGAATGCAGGTATCAAACTCAGCGCTGACATGATAAACAGCGCTTGTAGAGTCATTGAATACTCTTGCGAACCATCATCGTTTGTCGTTACTGTGACTGCTGAAATGGTGCCGGGTGGTTGTTGTTGCGTTTGTTGCTGTTGTTGCTGCTGAGCAAGCACGGGTTCAGACAATAGCGCTGCGAATAGCGCCAGGAGTACTACGTAGATTTTCATTATGTAGTACCCTTTTCGTCATTGCCCCTTATGTTTTTTGCCATGGCTTCTAGCAATTTGTTTTTGAAGCTATGAGATGCTGTTTCGGTGCGTTGATTGTTTGTGTGAGAGAGGTTTAATGGCGTATCAAGTTTTGCCAAGTGGTTGATGTTATGCGCAGTTACACCGAGCAAATGCTGTTCGTCACCGACTTCGATGACCATGATCTTTTCTTTACCGCCCGCAAGCATGCTGGCTACAATTTTGAGTTGTCCGTTACCTGCTTGAGCGACATTAAAACGTCGCGCAAGCCAAGCAAGAGAAAAGATAATGCCAATAACCAAGCACAGTGACAGCAGGATACTAATAATCGAACCGCTGCCCGCAAATGAGTTATCGCTGATTTGCGCGTTAGCGCCAAAGGGGATAATTATGCAAGAGGTCGCATACAGTATTGTTTTTATTAGTTTTTTTAAACTTCGTTTATTTGAGCTTTTTGATTCTTTCGACCTGGCTAATGACATCGGTTAACCGAATTCCAAATTTATCGTTGATGACCACTACCTCACCGTGAGCAATCAACGTGCCATTTACCAGTACGTCCAGTGGCTCTCCGGCAACGCGATCAAGTTCAACGACAGAACCTTGATTCAGTTGTAATAAGTTGCGAATGCTTATGCTGGTCCTGCCGACTTCCATCGAAATCGTGACGGGAATGTCCAAAATAGTGTCAAGTTTTCTTGATTCACCTTCTCCGGACACCGTTTCAGTTAACTCGTCAAACTCCGCGGGTTGTGCTTCGTCAGCTTCTTCAACAGCTTCCTCAGCAGCCTCTGCTTCAGCCTGTTCGGCCATCGCTGCTTCCCAATCGTCTAAACCTTCACCTTCTCCACTCATCTTTATACTCTCTTTAATATGTTGTCTAGATCTTCTTCTAAGATCTGTAACTCAGCGTCACTATCAATAATCTTGCCATTTTTAGTGAATGAGTTAAGTTCAGATTTAACCGATACCGGTCGCGGAATTTTGTTTGTGACCTGCAATGCCAGTGTGTCTCTCGAGCGTCCAAGCTTTGCTCGGAAAGTAGGCAGTTCTTCTACACTAACAGTGACATGCTCAGGCATGTTGATCGGGACGATATCGCCATCTTTATAGTTCATCAACTCATCTAAGGTGATTTCCTTATCGAGGAAGTGCACTGACATGCCAACTTTTACGTCCATCACTTCGTCACGCAACGCTTTACTCCAGCGAAAATCGGTGGCTTCTTTGTCGAGCTGCACACCTGCGTCGAGCATGTCCCGAATAGGCTCCAACATTGAATAAGGTAATGACACATGAAAATCACCACCACCACCGTCTAATTCAATGTGAAACGAACTTATCACGACGACTTCGGTTGGACTGACGATGTTGGCCATGGCTGGATTGACTTCAGAATCCAGGTATTCGAATGACACATCCATCACTGGCGCCCAAGCTTCTTTGTAGTCTTCAAAAATCAGCTTCAAAAGCATTTGAATAATGCGACGTTCCGTTGGCGTAAATTCGCGTCCTTCTATCTTGGCGTGATACCTGCCATCACCACCAAAAAAGTTATCCACCATGATAAACACCAGTCGCGCTTCCATGGTGATCAACCCTGTGCCTTTAAGCGGCCTGAATCTGACCATGTTCAACGACGTGGGGACGAAGAGCGTGTGAATATATTCGCCAAACTTGATCATCTGGATGCCGTTTATTGACACTTCGGCCGAGCGGCGCATCATGTTAAACAAGCTAACGCGCATGTGCCTCGCAAATCGCTCATTTACCAACTCGAGCGTTGGCATTCTGCCGCGCACAATGCGGTCTTGCGATGAAAAGTCGTATTCTAGGGCGGACCCGTCTTCGACGAGTTCTTCGACTTCCTCTTCTTCGACATCATCAGCGCCATGTAGAAGCGCGTCTATTTCATCTTGCGATAATAAATCACTCACTGCAGTACAAATCCTGTAAACAACACCTGCTCAACCACGGGATCATTTTCCAACTCATTCATGACTTGCCTGACTTGTGACGTCGCTTTTTCGCGCAAGTCTTTTTTGCCAGACTCTGTTACCAATTCATCTGCACTGGATGCGCTAAACACCGTCAACAAATTTCCCTCTAACATCGGGATATGGCGTCTTGCTCGATCTTCGTTGTCTTCGCCTCTGACCATCAGCTGTACTTCTATCTGCACAAGTCGTTCGCGTGATAAACCCGGTGCATTAAATTGAAACGGTCTTGGCATGGCAACGTAAATTGCTTCGCCAGAAACCTGTGGTTGGTTTTCGCTTTCTACCATTTCTTCTTTGACCATTTCCTCTTCACCACCAGCAAAGAGGAAAAAATACGCGCCGGCACCGCCGCCAAGCAACACCACGACAGCAGCGATGATAATGATCATCATTTTGCCGCCTTTCTTACCACCTTCCTGTTCTGTGTTTTCTTCATCAGCCATAAAAATTCACCCGTTCTTTGTTTAGTTCACGAATCATGTGTCATCGTAGGTTATGCATAAAAATCGATGCCGCCGATAGCGGTACCAGCGATACGCTGGGTCACTGACGAGCTTTCAACTTGTGTACCATCAGTTCCAGTAGATGCAGCCGCAATGCTTTGCATGGCATGATCTGAATCCTCATTGAATTCACCATCGCCTTGATCACGGCCGTTTGACTCCTGTTGCACAGATGATTGACCAAGGGCAATTCCCTGTTCGTCAAAGAGTTCCTTTAATCGTGGTGCTGCCATGTCCAGTGCATCTTTGGCCTGTTGTGATTGCACCACAAAACTCACTGCCGCGGCGTCACCCGTCATATTGATGCGTACTTGCATTGCACCTAGCTCAGGCGGATCGAGTCGGATTTCAGCAGCAGTATTACGACCGTTGATCATCCAACGCACGCGCTCTGCCATTTGTTGTTGACCTTCAGGCTTTAAGATATTTATCGCTTTGTCTAACGCACCCGTATTGGTTTGCTGGGTCGCTGATTTTAAAGATTCCGTCATCGTTTGAGAGACGCCTTCAGCCGCAAGCGTTTCTGATGGTGAATAAACAAGTTGCTGTGATTGTTGTAATTGCTGTTGGACGCCCACCGCGAGATTAAGCACATTCGCGAACTGTTGTAGCGAAGCATCGAGCTTGGTTGACTGCTGAGTATTTATTACAACGCCTGCCTTTTCCGATGCATCAAATACGAGAGCTTTGAGATCAATTCCTGGCTCACGTCCGTCGGCTAACTGTGCTTTAAATTCCTTAACCCCTGCCTTTAATGCAGCAATAAATTCGTTTCCTTTTGGCGTGTCTTGGGTAACTTCAGTGACCACTTGTGCGACGCGCTGCGTTAAGTTTTTCAAACTGTCTAGCTGCGCTTCTTCACTTAATGCACTGATGTTCGCTACGGCCTTTTTATTGGCTTCTGAGGCAGTATCCACTTTCAAATCTAGCGGTGTTTTCTCACTTGCCTTTACAACAATTGCCTCATTGGCTGAATCATTCGCAGAACTCGTGGTTATTGATGGCGCTAAATCATCGATCACTGCATTACCAGGAGCCGTCGTGGCCGAGCCTGGTAAATTTGCACTACCTGTAGTGGTGTTATTTGAAGAGGAAGTATTGTCAGATACTGCTTGTTTGGCACCATTCGCAAGTGCTTCGTCGGTGATGTCTGCAGCAAGACGGTTTAACGATTTATCTGCGTCGCTTTGCTCGTCGCCACTGATATCGCCCGTCAAGAAATCCTTTGTTGGAATAGTAAGGTTCTCGTCATTTAATTCTGTTAGGTCAGTCTTTACATTGCCATTGGATTCAGCCCCATTTACAAGGCCTGCCTGCGTGAGCAAATCAACGAGAAGTTGTTTATCCAACGCGTCTAGTTCCTGCGCTGTACGAGGGTCTAAATCAGAGTTACCACCTAATTGCGCAAGTATGTTATTAATGCTGTCTACAATCGTCGGATCAAGCGGTACACTTTTTCCTTCTGCATTTGATGCTTGTTGTGCAGCAAGTATTGCATCAATGACTTCAGCTGGAATGCGAATTGTCTGCTCATCTATTTGCAATTCTAAGTCTGTTTGTTGAGAACCGAGTTGTTGTACCGTATCTTGCTGGTCATTATCTGCGTTTATGTCTTTGACCTGAGTGACAAATTCGACGTAATTAAAAAGTGTCGCGGTCGTTTCATTTGGAAGTTCAGCTTCCAAAGTTATAGTACTTTCGTCATTCGATGGCTCTTGGTCTCCCTTATCTCCTTCAAATGCAGCGTTTTGCGATTCTGAATCACTTGTGACCTCGATCTTCGAGCTGTCTTGTGCTGTCACTTTCGTTTCTTTATCCGAACCAAAGTCGCTTCGTTTGTCTTCTGAGTTTGCATCTACTGCGTCTTTACTCTTGTCGTTAGTTTTTGCTGATTCGACATTTTCACCGCTGTCTTTCTTTTGCTGCTTTCCTGCAACTTCAGCACGGTCGTCCGATTTACCTGTGTCTTTTCGTTTTGCGACTGCATTGTTGCCTGCCATTGCGTTTTCCCTCGCAACTTCAAATGCTGATTTATTAGAGTTTCCATTCACGTCTCGCATAACAATCGAAAACTCTTCGCCTTGTACAGGTTCAGAGTTGACATCTGTTATTGATATGCTAGTGGCAATTTCTGGTTTCGAAGCGGCAATCTGTTGCATCATATTCATCACATCTTAGTTACCAAATAATCCTATAGTATTGTTTTTACTGCTATTTAAACGATATAAAGGGTTATCTGTATTTTTACAAAGTCTGTTAGAACATCTCTTTTTGCAACAGCTATACCAACTGGGATTGATGGCTATTCTTCGGTCAAAGTGATGACATGCAACTTCAAGTCTATCTGACATTGTGTAAACGATAATGAAAGATAATCGGGCTAGGTAAACGGTGAGATGTTGCGCCTTAGCACATATTGATTCGCGACTTCATCAAGTTGTTTTTGCGATATACGTTCGGCATGAAGTTTTTCTTTTTTGACTTTTTTATCATGATACTTGGCAATGGCATCAACGCGTTTTTGCTGTGTCAAAAACTGCCGTTTTCGTTGCGCGGTGACAAGCACTGCCTGATTGATCATCATGACTTGTTGTTCACACGCTTTATCAAGTTTTGAAACGAAGTTTTGGTACTGAATGAGTTCGTTGACTTTGCTTCCCGAGGCAACCTTGGATTTGATTTCTCGAAGGTATTGCAAACGATAGTTTTCTAAATCTGAAAGCCGTTTTTGTTGCTGGTGTTGGTGCTGTTGCGCATGCTGATATTGTTGTTGGAATGACGTCAGCTTTTTCGTTTCAATATCAATGAACAATTCTATTTGCTGCAGTTTTGACATTATCAGGAATGGCCTAAAGTGACGCTAACGTAATGCGAGAATAACGCTAGGGTTTGGCATTTTGCATCCCGCTTTCAAGCGTGGTCAACATCGATAGTGAATGGTTAAAATCAAAAACCTGTCCTGTGTCTTGCTGTAAAAACGCGTCGATGGCGGGTGACGCATTTATAGACAAGTCAATGAGCGGATCAGTGCCTTTGGTGTAAGCACCCAAGTTAATTAAATCTTTGTTTTGTGAATAGGTGGAATAGACTTTTTTAAGTGTCCTGGCGGCTTTTACGTGTTCTTCATTTACGATTTGAGGCATGACTCTGGACACAGAGCGTTCAATATCAATCGCTGGAAAATGCCCTGATTCAGCCAGCTCGCGCGAGAGCACAACGTGACCATCTAAAATCGCTCTGGCTGCATCCGCTACTGGATCTTGTAGATCATCACCTTCAACGAGGACGGTGAAAAATGCAGTGATGGACCCTTGGTGCTCAGCGCCATTCCCCGCGCGCTCAACAAGTATAGGGAGTTTTGCAAAGACGGACGGCGGATAGCCTTTGGTCGCTGGCGGCTCGCCAATGGCCAATGCGATTTCTCGTTGCGCCATGGCATAACGCGTAAGCGAGTCTATCAGCAGCAATACATTTTTGCCGAGGTTGCGAAAGTGTTCAGCGATTGATAGTGCCGTTTCGCACCCTTGCAATCGCATTAATGGCGAGGTGTCCGCGGTGGCGGCAATAACGATCGCTTTTTTTCTATCTTCTGGGGAAAGAATATCATCGATGAATTCTTTAACCTCTCTGCCCCTTTCACCGATTAAACCGACAACAACGATATCTGCATTGGTGCCCCGCGTCATCATGCCAAGTAGCACACTCTTACCTACACCGCTGCCGGCAAAAATACCCATTCGCTGACCTTGTCCAACGGTTAATAGGCCGTTGATAGCGCGTACGCCGACATCAAGTGGTTCACTGACGGGTTTGCGCGATAATGGATTTATCGGCTTTGGATGTGTCGAGGCTTTGTGTGAGCCGGTGCAAGGTCCCAAACCATCGAGCGGTTTTGCATTCGCATCTACGACTCTACCCAACATGGCTTCGCCTACGGTAATACCTTGATCATCGGGCAGTGGCTCAACAGGGCTGCCCGGCAAAATGCCTTGCGTCGACTGACGCGGCATGAGATAGGTTATTTCGTTTGCAAAACCAACCACTTCAGCTTCGACTTTTCCGGCACAGGTATTGACTAAACAGCGCGCACCTATTGGCATACAGCATCCTACACACTCAAGGGCCAGGCCGACACTTCTAACCAACTTACCGGTTCGAATAACACTTACCGCATTAAGCGACTCCCTAACATCCTTGAAATCGTTAATCAGCTCTTGGATCATCTTCCACGTCCAAAGGATTAAGCACTTGAGAAAAGACCTGTTCACAGCGGCGTTCAATTGACATATCGACGGCATGGAATTGGGTATCAACCTTACACCCACCTACTGCAATGGCGTCATCGGCAATGAGATGCAGATCCAACGGTTGCTTGTTTTCACCCAGCGCTGATATTCGTTCTTCGATAAATGCTAATTGTGTGGGTGATACCCGCACTTCAGCACGATTTTCTTTGATAGGTAATTGGTTTAATGCTCGCGTTACGGCGTCAAGGAGAATGGCATCGTCTATTTTTGTCTCTCGCATAATCACGTGGTTTGCAAGTGTTACTGCAAGTAGGGATAACTCTCTTTTAAGCTCATCTGACACCATTTCAATAGGCGCTTGAAGCGTATCTAGTAGTGAAGACAACGCCGAAATCTGTTGTTTTATTTCTTCAGTAGACTGTTCGAAGGCATCTTTTTTACCTTCCTCAGTACCCGCGCTTAGCCCTTCTTGATGGCCCATTTCATAGCCTTCTTTGTGCCCGGACGCTACGCCTTCTTCTTTACCACTTTCAAACCCGTCGTTGTAGGCGGATTGTCGGATATCTTCAATTTGCTCAGCCGTCAGCGGTTTCAATTCGTCTTGTTCTGTCTCTGGTGGCTCGTATTTCCACTTGTACGCTGGACGGTTCAGTGCATTGGTTTTTCCCTCTTCTTCACGCTTGCCGCTATCGACGTGAGGGAGTTCCCAAGGGGTGGCGTCTTCGAACAAATTATCTTGTTTTGACATTGTTATTGTTTTTTACCAGGGCGGCAATTATACAAATTCATCGCCACCACCGCCGCCAAGCATGATTTCACCTGCATCAGCAAGTTTTCGCGCAACCGTTAGGATTTCTTTTTGAGCCGTTTCAACTTCGCTTAGTCTTACCGGTCCCATCGCCTCAATGTCATCAATCAACATATCTGCAGCACGTTTTGACATATTCTTAGTGAACTTGTCTCTCAGAGCATCGTCGGCGCCTTTGATCGCTTTCATCAACGATTCTTGTTGTACATCTCTAAGCAAAGCTTGAATACCGCGGTCATCAACGTCCATAAGATTGTCAAAGACAAACATAAGGTCTTGAATTTGCTGTGACATTTCTTCGTCTTGCTCTCTGATAGCGTCCATTAATTGACCCTCGACACTGGTATCGAGGTAATTCATGATATTCGCTGCCGATTTCAGGCCGCCCATTTTCGCGGCTTGTGCACCTGCTTGTCCTGCAAATTGTTTTTCCATAATTTCATTGAGCTCTTGCAGTGCTGCGGGCTGCACTTCTTCTAAATTTGCTACGCGCATCAATAAGTCAAGGCGGACTTTCTCAGGGAACTGAGACAAAATTTCCGCAGATTGCTCTGGCTCCAAATACGACATAACGATAGTTTGGATTTGCGGGTGTTCGTTGCGAATAATGTTCGCAACCTGTTTTGAGTCCATCCATTTAAGTGACTCGAGGCCTTTTGCACCGCTACCGGCGAGAATTTGATCAAGCAGGTGCGCTGCTTTATCTTCACCCAATGCAGAAATCAATGCCCTGCGGACAAAATCTTCGCTCTTGAATCCAATGGTGGAATAGTTTTGAATCTCTTCGATGAAATGGCCGTGGACAGCGCTAATTTTTGATTGCGTCATATCGTCCATTCGCGCCATCGCTGCACCTAACACTTGCACTTGTTTAGGCTCCATATACTTGAGCAGTTGCGCTGCATCATCCTCTGATAAACTCAACAGTAAAATCGCTGCTTTTTCCAACCCATCGAGTTTGTTTACATCGTATTCGGGTTCTTGTGCGACTAACTCATTGCTTTCGGCCATTGCTTACTCTCTATTCATCCTCTAGTAGCCATCCGCGAACGACCTGTGCAGACAGTTCTGGTTCATTAGACACCAACGCCCTGACTGCTTTTAATACATCTTCATCTTTGTGCAGATTAGGTAATTGCAATGAACCATCCGCAGCAAAACCGACTTGGCTTTCATCAAACTCATCGCTGAGTAAGTCAATGGTTTCGTCGCCCAAATCGAGTTCTAGGCTGTTTTCTTCGAGTTCTTCTTCGGTCGGTGCATCTGGGAATATTAAGCGTTTGAGCATTGGGCGTATGACCGTTAATATGAGTACAATGATGACCAACCCACCCATGACCAGTTTGACCATGGGCATAAAAAACGGTTGTTCCCATATGGGTGTGTCTGCAACTTCGCCGAGATCCAAGCGATTAAATGGGATACTGACCACTTCAAGCGAATCCCCGCGCGTTACGTCAAATCCAATACCACCTTGTAACAATCGACGGATGTTGAGCAATTCTTGTTGCGATAGTGCGGTAGATTGCGCTTCACCTTCTGGCGTGGTGCTGCTGATGTGGTCAACGGCGACAGAAACACTTAGGCGACGAATGATACCGGTTTGTTGTTTGGTATGGCTGATGGTGGAATCCAATTCATAATTCAGCACTTGCTCTTTCGCGCTGCTTCCAGGTACCACTGGCGAAGCACCATCGCCTCCAGCGTTTTCGGGAATATTGGAATCCAGCGGAGGCTGATTGGTGAGTGCGCCGGGGACACCTGCAATAATGTTACCCGTGCTATTACTTTCTGACACCATCTCACTTCGCACAGCGGGCAAATCCGGATTAAATCTCTTCTGCGTTTGCTCTACCGTTGTGAAGTCCATAGAGACATCGACCTGAGCGGTATAGTTGCCCAAGCCAAGCACCGGGATTAAGATCGAATCTATTTTTCGTAGATATTCATCTTCGCGCTTTTTCTCCAGTTCGTATTCTTTGCGCGCGCGGGCACTAACCGAATCCTGTGAGCCTGAGTTTAACAAACGCCCGTTGTTATCGGTGACGGTCACATTCGACGGTTCCATGCTTTGCACGGCAGATGCGACAATATCTACAATGGCATCCACTTCTTCTCCTTTGAGAATGACACCTCGGCGTGCAGTAACCACAACTGTCGCGGTGGCAGGCTTGGAGCGCCGCGCAAATACGTTTTCCTTTGGCAGCGCAAGTAACACAGTCGCTTTTGCCACCGCGTTTATTTTTTCAATGGTTCGCGCGATTTGCTGCTCCCTTGCGTGGGTTAAGCGTTCCGCTTCTAATCGTTGACTAACGCCAAAACCCATGTCCTGCATGATGATATCGTTAACCCCATCGTCAGCGGTTTGAATGCCGGCTCTTGCCAAACGCGATTTGATATCATTGAATTCTTTGTCGACAACCAAAATGGTCTTACCATCGAGCTTGTAGGTCGTCTGGCTTTGATCAAGATAATCGAGTACTTCGATCATTTCATCGGGTGGCATGTACGCCAACGGTCGATAGGTAGGTTCCTTTGACCACAAAAAGATAAAAAATGCGATGGTGATACATAACACCAGCGTCACCACGAGAGTAATCTGGCGAATTGTTTCAGTATTACTAAGGGTATCTATAACAATATTTCGAGGTGCTTCTGCAAGTGGTTTATCAACCACATCATCGGCAATAGCTAATTCGGTGCTGCTGGATTCAGCCATGCGATTTCCTTAAGACTATACCGGCATATTCATGATAGTACGATAAGCTTCTAACATTCTATTTCGTACTTGCAGCGTGGCTTCAAACGCTATACTCGACTTTTCTCTCGCGACAGTAACATCAATCAGACTAACGTTGGGGTCGCCCATTTCAAACTGTTGCGTCAGTTCCCTTGATGTTTTCTGTAGATCATTAACACCGTTGACAGCTTCATTTAGCATTTCTGCAAATTGTGCTTTAGATGGATTGGTATCAAGCTGAGTGAGCTCTTGATTGGGCTGCTTAGCCTCGGCGGCCATCGCCTGAAGCTCTTGATATAGGGAATTTGGGTTTATTTCCATGTCAACTCTAACCTGTCAAATAACGGACAACGTGTGTTTCACAACAGGTATGGAGCAATTCCAGTGCCAACTATCTGAAAAGCGGCAGACTTTTGATTCCGTTTGCATGTACTTTCGGCAAAGTTTTGCATGTGTATAGGGATGTAGACCGAACGTATCGCGGGCAAAAAAAATCCGCCTTATAAAAGGCGGATAAAAAATTGACTTCCAATGTCATGCTCACATAAAAACCTTGGGAGAGGTCGTTTAACGTCTGTGTATTAGCTGGGTAACTCAATGCCCGATTCACGCATTTTAGCTAGTTTATAGCGGAGCGTGCGGGGACTTATACCTAGCTGTTCTGCAACGTCTTTTCGTTTACCGTTATGCTGTTGCAGCGCGTCTAAAATTATCTGATTTTCTTGATAACGCAATTCGTTACCCAATACTTTGTTATCGTCTACAATCTGATGTTCTTTAGGCTTACATATAATATTCGGACTCACTTCTGGTCGACTTTGTTCAATAAATAGATCGTCATTATTGATTACATTATTGTCACATAGGATCAGCGCGCGCTGAATGACATTTTCAAGCTCCCTGACATTGCCCGGCCAAGAATGATTTAACAGTTTGTGTTTGGCACTAGAGGTCAGTTCTGGAATAGCAATGCCGTTCTCTGTCGCATGACGACTGATCAAATGATTAGCCAAAGGAAGAATATCGCCCTGCCGCTGATGTAACGGCAACCATGAAATTGGGAAAACATTGAGTCGATAGTACAAATCTTCCCGGAACTTGCCTTCTTCAACGATCTGTTTCAAGTCTCTGTTCGATGTTGCAATCACGCGAACGTTCAAAGAGATCATCTTACGACCGCCTAATCGTTCGACTTCCCTCTCTTGCAACACGCGCAGAAGTTTAGCTTGTAATGCAAGGTCCATTTCGGTGATTTCATCTAACAGAATGGTGCCTTCTTGCGCCTGTTCAAACTTACCTGGACACGCCTGAATAGCACCGGTAAACGCACCTTTTTCATAACCGAAAAGCGTCGCTTCAAGCATATTCTCAGGAATGGCTGCGCAGTTGATTGCCACGAATGGCGCGTCGCTTCGAGGTGACTGATCGTGGATGTATCGGGATAACACCTCTTTACCACTTCCACTTGGACCCAACACCATTACCGTTGCATCAGAACGTGCGACCTTTGATGCAAGTGCCAATAGCTGCTTGCTGCTGTCGTCGCCGACGATAGGCGTTTTTGACTCAACTTTTTGAACAGGTGCGTAGCGACCAATCAGGTTGAGAAGGACTTGAGGGGCGAAGGGTTTTGACAAATAGTCTGTAGCTCCTTCTCTCATGGCGACGATAGCATCACTTATATTTGCAAATGCCGTCATCAATACTATTGGCAATTTGGGGTGGTTGATTCGGATACTTTTAAGCAATGACAATCCGTTCATGCCATCCATTTGAATATCGCTGACCACTAGGTCAAATGCCTGATCCGATAGTTTAACCATTGCACTCTCAGCGCTATCTACCGGGGTTACTTGATATCCACCTAACAGTAGCGTATCTGTTAGCGCTTCTCTCAAGCCGTCATCATCTTCGACGAGTAGTATTTTCGTTTTCGCCATTGTTACCTCACTCCTCCTACAATTTTTATAGTTACCATTAGTCTTCTATCAAAGGCAGATACAGCGCAAACCAGGCGCCAGCGACGCTGTTGTTGCCACACGAGATCTCCCCCTGATGTGCTTTGACCACTGTATTTACGACTGCTAATCCCAGACCTGTTCCCTGCGGTTTGGTTGTAAAAAAAGGCTCAAATATTTTTGCTACCTTTTCTTCATCGATGCCTGATCCATTGTCAATCAGTTTGATTTCAATGGCGCGCCTTTCATTTAATTG
>JBCDMA010000032.1:0-19637 GCA_038744645.1 Pseudomonadota bacterium
ACTTGCCTCATTGAAATTTGCTAAATGATCGCTATTAGCCGTCTCTAATGATTCCTCGGCAAGAAGCATTTTTACATCTGCCAATCTGAACTCGACCTGCTGTCTAAGCTTAGGATCTTCAATCAGGGGCAACAGTGCTTCGTATTCATCGCGTTTTTGTTCCAAGGTTAACCTTGGTATTGCAGGCTTTTGCAACGCCGTTGCATCACTATTCACTGGCAAGGCTTCTCGGTCAGGCTGCAAATTTAGGCTTGCAAGTGAAGGGCGACTGCTTTTACCTGATACAAGACGATCTCTTTCATCTCGTTGCTCTTTACTCAAGCCATCCTCTTTATCTGAACCTGAAAATGGCAAGTCGGGCAGGCTTATCGCGCATCCGGATAACAGCGATGCGATACAAACTGCCGTTAGTGTTTTGCGGATCCTCACAAACCACCTCCGGCTTGCGAAGAAGACACCAAGTCCGGTTGTGCACCTATTTCTCCAGTAGAGGCTATTTGATCGGTAATTTGAGAAGCCATCTGAGCATCGGCATTTTCATGCGTTTTTATTTCTTGGGTTGGTTCTTGCGCTGGCTGCATATCCTGCAATCGGATTTTGGCTAAACGCGCGTTCACCCATTGCTTTTCAAGCTCAGTCTTACGGGATTCGATAATACTCGACAAGTAGGTAATTAATAAGTTATCCGCTTGGTCAAAAACACGGCTTGCTTTTGTCGTCTGCGCAGCGATTTCTTGTTCAAGTGAATCGATGCGTAATCTGTCACGTTCGAGTTCTGGCGAACGGGCTTGTGCAATTCTGACTGAAGCCAATCCATTCATTGCTTGATCGTAGGCTTTTTCAGCATCAACTAATAAACGCTTATGTCGCCAGCTTTCTTTTATAAAAGCGTCCTCCATCTGCCACTGCATAACACCTTTAATGCGCACCAGTCGCTCAGCATAACTGGCTTTTAATGGTCTTCCTCGAGGTGGGTCTTTTAACAAACGCTCGTGGCGAAGCAATGCACCTTGGAGTCGTGACCAATCATCGGCTTCTTTCTCGATAAGCATTTGCAGCATCAGTGCTTGTCGCTCTTCTTGGGTGTTACTTTTAAGTCTATCGCGAAGCGCATCGATTTGATGCTTTGCCTGAATCAACTGTTCTTCAGGCGCACTTAAAGCCAATGACTGTCCGCGCTGCAAGAAACTTGATTCGCGCTGTTCTAGCATGGATCTGAGCACAGCGAGCTGTTGGGTTTTTGCATTGAGATTATCGAGAATTTCTTTTGATTGACGTCGAACCGATAAGAAATAATTTGTGTCTATTTGCTTTACTTCTGAATTACCTGCCAAAAAAAGACGCTTAATGTCGTAAAGCTGCAGTGGCCAAGTCTCATCGTAGCTGTCCAAAAATTCTGCCTGTTTAATGGTCACTGAAAATCGTTGGAGCACATCAATGCTAGACGCTATTTGATTGACAGTGCGGTCCAATGCATAAAATGCTTGTTCTAACTCACCCTGTTGCTGAAAAGCGTAGGCTTGAGCATAGCTCGCTTGCAATTGAAAATGGCCAACATCGTTCTCAGACAAATATTGCCAAGTGTTCATGGCATCGGTCCACTTGTCTTCTCTGGCATATGCCCAACCAAGGGTCAACAAGGCATCCTTGGCGTGAATGTCTTCACCCGACACCTGCTTGATGACTTCTTGCGCATTCATGTCATCGCTTTGCTGAATCAGTGCATATCCAAGAAACAGATTAATTTGGTCGAACAACGCGTTTTGCTCTCTTTCCATTGCTTGTCGCGCTTCGTTTTCTTGAGTTTGTTGAGCAAGGCGGTTGGGGTCTGTTGAGAACCAATTCCACGGCGATAAGTAGTGCATAAAATCAAGCGTGAATTCTCGCGCCATCTTTATTGTGCTGTTTTGCGCATTTTGATGTGTGATTAATGCTTGCTTTGCATTCACGAAAGAAGTTTCAGCCTCGTCGAACTGCGACTTGTTAAAAAGCTCGACTGCATAATTCGCCTGCAAGTAAGCAGGAAAAATCGTACTTTTGTGAAGCTCTGCAAATAGCGGCTGCCACTCTGCGCCATTTTGCATACGACTGTGAGCTGCCAAATAAGTCAGTTCTTGCCACTGAGCGAAGGAAAGGTGATCACTCAAGTCTTTTGACTGAATCGCTTGATACGCTTGCTCACTTTTAAACGGTTGCTTATTCTCAAACCCTGATTTTGCTAACCAATACCAGGTTTGAGCAATAACGTAGTCTGATGACGCACTGTCCAACAGGTGTAAAAATATGCCCTGCGCTTTATCATAAAGTCCAAGATAGAGTTGTGAGGCGCCTTGCATCAAGGTCAATCGATCTACATCATCTTGTGACAGGGCGCTAAAATCATGTGCTTCACGTCCTTTATCAATCAACCCTAACGCAGTGACATAGTCGTTTTGTAGATAGACAAATAAGATGTGGTAGTAATCTGCGATTTGTTTTTCAGCAGTGAATCGGTTTGACTTGGCGTGCTCAGATGCGTCCGCACCAATTAGCGAATCAGATTGAGAGGCAAGCGATTGCTCGGTCGTTATTTTCACAAATCCGTCAGCCACGTTCTCATACGCATATACACTGGCCGCACTCAAAGGCAGAGTAACAGCGAATACGCTTGTGGCTATGGCACGTTTTAACATAGGTCCTACGACTCCGCGCTCAGGTGACTGCTCATTAACCTATTCTCCACGGTTGTTAAACTTATAGCGTTTTCGCTGAAAATACGGGCTGCTGTTTTGCTGTCGAATCAACCACCGCCAGTTCGATAGCAACGGGCTCGTCGGTTTTTTCAAATTCTAAATTAACTGCGCGTTTGTACTCGCGTTGCTCTGGCCCAATACCAACAAAATAGGCGGTGATTTCATGTTTACCTTGTGGAATATTGCCAGTGTAGAGTCGCTGCACACCACCTCGATAAAGCGCGTCAACTTGTCTTTCGGTGTACAAATAATTGGTCGCCATATCACCGTTGATGCGCAATTCCACTGCATCCAGTGCAAAGTATTCTCCGATGTCCATCGCTAAATAGACGGATACTTGTGTGGATGATGGGAAAAGTAAATCTTCCTCTAGGACAAATAAGTCTCTGTTCAGATTCACCATTGCTTGACGCAATGATTCAATCTCTTTTGCAAGTGCTGAATCGTCCGTTGAGCTTTGCGCCTGAGGTGCTTGAGATTCAGTTAATGACTCAGCTCCAGACATAAACGAAGCAATGGTTAACATCAATGTTGAGGCGATAATAAGAGGTTTTCGTGTGTTGAATAGGCGCATAACTAATACCAAATAGAAGCGTAGATTTTTAAGACATTGGCTGAGAAGCTAAATAGTGGCTCTTCGCCTGCAGCAGCATCAGCGACGGTAACGTCTCGGAAGTTATCGTAGTCGAACTGCATATAATCGTATTCGACGTGAATGCTGCTCTTTTTAAACATTGCCGTTTGTGAAAATTGCCATTCGTAGGATACATGCAAGCCCGCCGTGATCCCCGAGTAAGACGACATTTCTTTATCGCGAGCCATGAAGTTAAACTCATTCTCACGCTCAAATAAATCACTGTAAAAATCAGCGGATTCTTGCGAATAATGTCTTGCAAAAACATCAATCGTCCAACCACCAATCGGATGAATATAACCCAGCTTAAAGTTGTTAGCGTCTATGCCCCAAGAGTCACTGTACACGCGTGCATCAGCGTATAGCGCGGCACGATAGGGTAGGTAGTAGTTCGCGTTGATCGAATATGCGTTGGATGAGCGGGTTGTCGGATAGGATTCTCGTGTAAACCTAAATCCTCTATCGCTGTCTGCATCGCGAAAACGAATGCTGCGATAGGGGTTGTTCAAGTAACCTTCGTCAGAGATATGCTCAGCACTGAAACCCATAATAAGGCTTTTTGTTAACACTTGCGTCCAGCCAAAGCCAAATTTCTGACGATCTGCTTCTTCTGCAAAGCTTTCATCGCCTCGGACGCCAACTTCGTCCCATCCTTTGGACCAATTTAACGCTACGGTACTTAAGTCGCCAAAAAAGTCTTGTTTTACACTGACGAAAACCGAGTTTGCTTCAAAGTCATTTTCAGAACTGTTGGTATAGCCTGAACTGAGCAATGTTTTTTCATTCAAGTAGTCGACACCAACGCTTGTCTCTTTTCGTTGCTCTTCATAGGGTGAAGCAGTTGCTCTGACGTCTATTGAAGCGCCACTTACCGTATCGACATAATAATTTGCGCTGAAAGACACATGATTGCCTACTTTTTTTCGCAATAGAAAGGAAGGGCCATCTATGCTTACGCCATCACCAGAATAGGCGTGATACATCACGTCTGAGCGATCTTCAGGTAAAACGGCTGCATGCGCACTAGTAGTCAACATCCACAGCACGATAAATAACATCAAACTTGCAAATAATGATTTGCCTGTGATGTGCCTACTTAACGATCGAGAATGGATAACATATGCCATGTTGCTGTGCCGTATTTAGTTATTTCGCATTATTTCAATTAGTTACACCCGCAACCACCGCCGGCTGATCCGCTCGCACCACGCGCACCTTCGCGAGATTCATGCACGTGTTTCGCGTAAGTCAATGCTATGGGATTGCGACCAACAGCCATGATGGGATCTGCAAGGTTGCTGCGTTCATATGGCTTGACCCAAGGTTCGAGTTTGAAGTTGCTGACTGATTCACCGAACTCGTTGACAGTGGATGTGCATCCACCTAGGGCAAGAGAAGCACAGACGATAGTAAATTGAAGTAAGGAGGTTATTGGCTTTTTCATCCTGAATGCTCCCCACTTACTCTCTAACAAGCATCTTTATTGCTTTTTCATATTTCACTTCATCACCTGCGCGGTAACCTGGATGCAATATTCTCTGCAAGCCGTCTCTATCGACAAAGACAGTAGTCGGCATAGCGCTTACATTGTAAAGCTGGCTGACTTCGCCAGACGTGTCATACAACACGGGAAATGAGACTTCTATATCATTGAGCAACACGTCCGCTTTGCTCTCTTGGTCGTCAACATTGACTGCCAAGATCTCAAAACCCAGATCTTGATACTCTTGATACAGGTCTTCCATTAGCGGTAATTCCTCGCGACACGGACCACACCAACTTGCCCAGAAGTTAATCATTACGATGTTGCCGCGCTGATCAGACAGACGCATGTTACCGCTGTCTTTTGATTTTAGGACGAAATCCTCAGCCATCTCAGCAGCTGAAGTTTGTGCACTGAGTGCACCTAAAAGAAGGGTCGTTAAAGCGAAAACTTTGGATTTCATTGTCTACCTCATCAAAAGAAAACCGTCAGCGATAATGCGCCTGACAGGTTATGAACACTTTTCTCTTCGCCGATGATATCGCTATTGAAGATGTGATCACGTACATCAATTCGTACGGATAGATAATCTGTAACAAGTATTCGATACCCCACGCCTGCAGAGACAGTGAATCTTTCGTCACCTGCAAAGTCGGTATTGCCGGCACCTAAGGTGACAAAAAAGTCGGTGTTAAAGACAAGCGAATCCGTTACAAATACCTCGCCATTAAAGTTGTAACCAACGGAAATATCGTAGTAAACGTAGTCTCTCTCTTCTTCAGTCAGAAATTGAGCTCCACCGCTTAATACTTCGAAGCTGGTTTCTCCAGCAGTCGATTGGCCGTAGCTGGCCTCAAGGAAAAAGTTCTCGTTAATGTGATAGCCAATGCGCGCGCCCACTAACGTATCTGAGCCAAAATCTTCAATCCCAATAACGCCACCAAAGATACCTATCTCAATGTTTTCAGAATCGATATCAAACTCATCGATGCTTCGTCGATCCACTGCGGGATCTATTTCAGGCACATCTGATTGGGCATAACCCGCAGAAGGTAATAGAGCAAAAGAGATACCCAGTAGAAGAGAGGTTGTTGCCAGCAGCTTTGCTGCGGAGTAATTGACAATAGAATGTGTAGGTATTTGCATGTTTTACCTTTTTTTAGAAAAAGACGCTGGCACCGACCAACCACTGATCTAACCGTTCTTGTTCGTCTCGGTCTGTCAATGCAATTACGCCTCGATATTCTGCTTTAATAAGGATCCCGTCCGTCAGGTAATACCTCACCCCAACGCCGACTTCGTAAGAACTGCTTTTGCGCACCTCATCCCCAGACTGCACTAGATTTGCATTGGGTGACGTTCGAATCTCTCCTGTTCCCAGCGCAAGATAGGGACTTACCTTCCATGTAGGGTAAAGCGTATGCCGCATTCGGACCGACCATAGTTTGTTATCGGAAAAATCGCCGAGTGCCTGAGTGTAACTGGCATCCACTGATAAGTTTTTGTTCCATACCCAACTACCCGTCACGGTTAACGCATTATTTGAATCGAGTAAGCCACCCATTAACGTTATTTCGAAATCACGCGACAAATACTCGTCAAAACCGGCACTTGGAGGTTTGAGTGCAACGCCATCACTTAAAACTGTAGCTGTGAGGTTTTCCTTATAAATCCAGCCTTCAATCTCATCATCACGGTTTGTTACCGTTCGTATCTTGTACCAACCGGTTCGCTCTTTAAGAATGTCTATTTCATCACCCTGAGCAATGACATGAAACACAGGGAACTCATCTGCTGGACCAGAATGCACATCGATAAACGGTGTTGTTACGGTGACGCGAAGTTCTGCTGCTGATGCAGAAAAAAACTGCAACATAAGTGCAGTGATCATCAACATGGATTTGCAAAGCTTCAGCATTGTCTAGTCATCCTCGGGAGCATCAAATGGGTTGTTGTAGTATTGCGCGCCGATGTCCAACCATTCGGAAATAAGTCGCAGTTCAGCGGAGTTAAGAAAACCGTCATGACTGCCGCCTGGAGAGAATACAGCAAAGAACCTGCCACTATTTCTTGCGCCGTTCGTACTCATGCTTGCTGGGACACCGATTAATCGTGTCGCTTGGATTGGGTTGTCTTCTGCATCAAGAATAAGCTCGCCGTTTTCATCCGTTAAAAAGACGGGGGCGCCGTTACCGTCAAAAACTAATTCAACCGTATCGAGCAGCACGCCATCCACAGCTTCCTGCACGTTATCATTGAACAACAGCTCACGATAACTTGTGACATATTCGGGTCTATCGAGTGAAGGTGTTTCTATCAATTCGAGCTGACCCGCGGGTACCTGTGCTAAACCGTCGGCATCCGTTGGACTATGGCAAGTGATACAGGTGCTGTCCGATACGATGTTTTCATCAGCATCTAAAATTTGACGGTTTGCAAGAAACACCGGCTGTATGTGTTCAACATAATTGATTACTGCGCGGCAAAGTGACGTCCACACTTGAGCACAGGCTTGAGAAATAGGTATTTGTGAACTGAGATCACCGTATGCATAGGTAAACGAAGCCGCCGGTGTAGTGGCGTTTTCGTCTGTCCATAAATCGTCAAACACGATGTCTGCCGTGAGCTTGGGTAAGCCGTTGACGCGTGTGAATGTTTGCGCCATCGTTTCGCCCAAGTCAGCAAACAATGCCGGACTTGCGCCTGGAAAGGCGACGCCAGTGCTTGGCGCACCGAGGTTAATCGATGCTGGCTGTGCATCGATTCTTCCATGAGGTTGTTCACTGTTGCGCGTGTGGCAACCGATACAGTTTTTCTTTTCGCCTGGCATTAGCTGTAGCCAGTTGTCATGTCGAGGAGAAATGCTCATGCCATTGGCATCAACAATCGCGATGCTAAAAGGTACGTTTGCAGGAATAGCAACTTCAACTGAGCCGTCTGGCTGAATGGGTGTGTAGCCAAGTATTTCGCGCATCAATTGATTTCTTGAACGGCCAAATGCGCTATTGTCAAACTCAAAGGTGTCTTCATCAGGAATAGAAACGCTTTTGATTATCCGCAAAAACCTTGCAGGGCGCTGATCAGGCGTCGTTAATGATGGATTAGCCGTCTGTGTTAATCCAAATGGACTGGTGTCTTCACCATCAACATCGTAAACAGATTGGATGTGAAGCACGCCATAACCTTCATCAATCAGCGTGGTCTCTGTTCTATCGATGGTTGAATCCGGATCAACAGGGAAGGACTTTTGTTCCATCGCCAGTACTTCACTGACAACGATTTCTGTTTGCGGCAAGCGCAATGATATCTGTGTGTCCTCAACAGGATCATACATCCACAACCCATACGCAGGAGGCGCGAGTTCAAATGTTTCGGATGCGATATTTTCTGCGCTACAGGGTGCGATTGTTCGCGTTGCATCCTCTGGGCTACCTTCGGGTAAAGGTTCGAATAACCGGCACTGGCTCCAGCTGTATAACACTCTGCCGCTGCCGTCCCATAAAGGGTATAAAGCGTTTATAAGGCCTGCTGTGGACGGATTACCATCTAGCACAATACCTTCGATTAGGGCACTTTGTTGCGCGGGTCCTTGTAACGAAGTTAAAGAAGCGAGCGGCGTTTCAAAATCGACAAAGCTATCAATATCAATAGTGACAAAATCGGTACCAAATCTGTTATTAGAAAATGAATAAAGCCCCATCAATACTTGGCCTTCAGGCGTTACACTGGCTTTTGCATATTGAATGTCTCCAATATCGGGGATGACATTGTGACTATGACGACCGTACATCAGCTCCAGGTCGCTACCATCAGCGTTCATCTGATAAAGATTTAGCCCTTTATTGCCACTCATTTGGTCCCAACGACTAAACAAAAGCTTGCCATTGGGCAAGATCAGCGGGTCGAGGTCATGGCTTTGGTTAAAGGAAATTTGCTGTACATTACTGCCATCTGCGTTCATCACGTGTAATACTGACGCTGATGCATCGAGTCCTTCTTCAAGTCCTGAGTATTGCGGTTTGCCCTCGTCCAATAACCGCGCTTGATTGCCGCGTTGTCGGGTAGAACTAAACACAATTCTGCCATCAGCGAGATAGACAGGGCCCGTGTCGTGGCCGGCTTCAGCAACAATGTCCGAATCAATGACACGCTGCAAAGTGTCAGAGGCGCTGTCGTATTCCCAAATATTCCAGGTAGGCTCTTCATCCATACCATCCAATTCGGGCGCTCTTACACTAAACACGATTCGGGTCCCCGTGTAATCGGCTTTCAAATCTTTGATGTCGAAAGGTAAAGGGATTCCCTCCTCATCGAGCGCATCCGGGAATAATCGCTGACTGATGTTTACCGGCTCGGCAGAAGCATTTGCGCGCGCCTGAATGAATAGTGTCGCGCCAGGTATGAATTCGGTAGGATCGGTGATGTCTCTGACAGGTTCGCCTTCGCTGATTTCGATATCGCGTGCTATGTAAGCAATAGGCACATCAACAACAACCGGATCTGGCTCTTGGTTTTCCTCGACTAATATATCGCTACCACACCCAGACAAAAGCGCTATAACTGTCGCAAAAGCGATCATTCTAGTCAAAGAAATTTGAGAGATATCTAGCATACACTCACCTAAAAAAGTTACATCTCACACAATTAAAGGAATGCAAATTAGCATGTCGAAATTCAGCGAAATACCTTTAAACAGTAAACGACGAGGTTGGCAGTTTTGCGCTACATGCACAATTCACGCTTTAATATGTAGGAATGATTTCTAATAACTTTAACGGCCCTATCCGTGTTAACTAAAATGATTTACAGGGGTTTTAAGAGAATTTATCGAGGTTTCTTAAGAGCAATAAAATTGCTTAATTACGTACGGGGGAAATAGAAACTTGCGGCCGAAATTTTTTATCCCAAGGCATCTAAGGCCGCTCAGTTTTGTAGTCCATTCGAATAATGCATTTTTCGCTCGGCATCCATCACGATGGCGTCAAAGTCAGGCAAGCTATTAATAAACCCAAGACCATCTGCCAAGCCCATAACAAATACCGCTGTGGATAATGCATCATTGTATACACTGCTAGGACCAATGATGGATACTGATTGTACTGAGTGCGTCGATTTACCCGTTTTGGGGGAAAGAATATGATGGTATCGGATCCCGTCCTCTTCAAAATAGCGCTCGTAATCGCCGGAAGTGGACATGGCGGTATCATACAAAGGCACTACGACGGCTTGCTTGTCTCTGTTTCTGGGATCGCGGATCCCGACGATCCAAGGTTTGCCGCGACGATCACCTAATAACTTGGTATCTCCTCCGGCTGTAATCAATGCATGTTCGATACCCATAGCCTTAACAATTTTTATCGCATTATCAACTGCATAGCCTTTCGCAATGCCGCCCAGATCTATTTTGACATTTGGATGATCGAAAAAAACTGTCTTGTTTTCCTTATCCAGCAAGACATGTTTGTAATTCACAGCGTCAAGCAGTGCACTTATCTGCGGCTCATCGGGACGTTTTGCCTGTTTGTAGTTGTACAAATATCCAATGCTGGCGTAAGTAATATCAAACGCACCGTCTGTTAAATTAGAAAAGTGTAGCGATAACGTCAGTAAATCAAACATTTCATCAGAGATGGCAATTGGATTTTCCGCCGCTTTTTGATTTATTTTACTCAATTCACTGGTATCAATGTATGAGCTCATTAATTGATTAATTCGCTCCATCTCTGCCATGATTTCTGTTAATGCTTTCTCGGCGATAGCAGGATCATCATGCCAGACTTCGGCGTAAATATTGGTACCCATGATACCGGATGTTTGTGAGTACCAACTAGCATTACAAATACCAATAATGCTAAAAAGACAGGCTAGAAATATGAGTATTTTATACATAAAGTTTGCTACCTGTGAGTTATGCCTGTAACGTTTACTCATGATGCACTCAGTGCAGCACAATTGATAACGGATGGACTGCAGAATTATAACTTCATCGGGTCAACGCCCATGCTCCACTAAAACAAAGCGTGTCCAAAAACGCCACAAAAACAGTAATAATATTATGACAGCATTGGTGTGCTGTTGGGTATAGGAATAAACCATCGGTCTTAAAATCAGTTATTATGGTTCTGCGGCTAACCTGTCACGGATCTTGAACATCTACAATTGGTGAGATTGTTGCGTCATATTTTTTTAATAATTGCGCTATTACAACCAACCTACCTCGCTGCTTCTGACTCGGCGGATCAGGCAGACGACGCTTTCGATCAGGAGCAGCTGGTTGAATGCGAAGTTACCGGAATAAGAAAATATCGGGTCTCTAACATTGATGTCACCACTAACCCGATATTTGACGAAACGGCGCCAAACACTATTCGGCTACACAGATGGGCAAATCGTCTACATACGATTACTAAACCATTTGTTGTGCGAGAGCGGCTGTCCTTTGATGAAGGTGACCATATCTCACAGGATGATATCGTTGAGGCTGAGGCTATCTTGCGCGATCAGCCTATTTTTGCGGAAGCGCAAATCAACTATGACACAAGCTGTGGAAACAATGAAATTGACGTTAATGTCAATACATATGACAACTGGTCGCTGATTCCTACCTTTTCGTACAGCCGAAGCGGAGGTGAAAACTCTACAATAGTTGGACTGAGCGATTCTAACCTCTTCGGTCTAGGCATTCGAGCTGCTTTTCGATTTAACGAGGATGAACAGCGCTCAGGCTATAGACTGGGTTTTTCATCGCCATTGAAGTGGATACGGCATGGCACCATAAGCGTTGCTTTGGAAGACAATGACGATGGCGAAGCGTACAAGTTTTCAATCAATAAACCCTTTTATCACCTAAGCAGTGAAAATGCATATTTCTTAAGTGTCGACACTAGCCAACGCGATGAAGATATTTTTCAAAATAACGAAACGCGTAACACCTTAGCGATAGATAATCAGTTTTTCCAAGCAGGGTATGGTTGGCAATTTGCAGGCGATGAATCAAAAACAAAGCGGCTCACACTCGGTTTTACCCATCAAAAAACACAATTTGATATCGCCGAATCGAGTCCAAGCAATGACCTTCGATTTGTTCCTCAAGATAGGGACTTTTCATATGTTTGGCTCGAATATGAATACATTGAGCGCGACATCAAAGTTATGCGCGACATCTACTTCATCAACCAATCTGAAGATATCAATCTCGGTTGGCAATTCTCCGCCAGGCTCGGCATTGAAGCCGAAAATCGTACAGATGGTTTAGGCACACATTCGTTCTTAAATCTCCGCAAAGGATATCTTTTTGATAAACATTTGTTTTTATTGAGAGCGTCAACATTGACGCGAACCAATGTGGGCATTGATGACGTTCTAAGAACCGATTTCAGAGGAGAGTATTTCTACAGATTAACAAGTTTGATTGGATATTACGCAAAAGTCACCGGCACCTTTACTAAAAATCAATTTTTGGAGTTTCCAATTGTTTTAGATGAAGATAATGGTGTCAGAGGGTTCCCGACACAGTTTCAACATGGTGATCATAGGCTCACAGCAAGTGCCGAATTACGCTTTTTCACGGGTTGGAATTTTTACCAGTTATTTGAAGCAGGATTCGCGGCATTCATTGAGGCTGGAAGAGCATTTGGCGGTGAATTTGATGACCTAAATGAAGATGATGGTATTCTCTCAAGTGCTGGATTTGGCGCACGCTTATACTCTAACAAAGCAAGCCAACCTGGTGTCATTCACATTGATATAGCCATTCCGAATAGCTCGAGTGAAAACATCGATACGTGGCAGTGGAGCCTGCAGTTTCGACGAGACTTTTAAAAGAATAACGACGTTATTAATCAACTCTGCTCTAGATGTAAGTTGATGCGGTACCCTGTCTTTTTCCACATGACGGCAACTTGATAAAGCATGCTGATCATGAGTAACGAAAACCACCATTCATAGGCATTTTCCCAGTTGTCCCAACCTTCTTCCCACAATAAGCCAGCAAAGGCAGAAGCGACAGCAGTGCCAATGAGCACGAGACAAGAGATAGTTAAGCGATTTTGCTGCGGAATGATATCTAAAGACGCGGTATCAATTTTGTCGAGATGACGCAACAGTATTAAATGTCCGAAAGATGTAAACGCAAAATAAAAGACAACGCCTATGCGCCTAGCAAGACCGTAGGATTCTCCCTCTGCTCCAAGTGTCACGGTGTACACTATCAATGCCACGCTAGCGATAAGTCCCATTCCCGTCACAATGGTAGGAGAGGTGTTATCTCTCGAAAGTTGCTTTATCCACCTGTCGAGTAGCAGCCAATAAGCCATCATGAATACCGCCGTTGGGATAAGCAATGCCTTGAAGACAAAGAATTCTGGATATTGCCTACCTGTTGCGCTGATAGAATGACAGCTTGACCAATACGGAATGCAGGGGTCAAGGTTCCCAACGACTATACCAATCGTAAGGGTGGCATGCACCGAAATAAGGGGCAACAAAACGGTGATCAACGCGATTGTATATGGCATCGTGTCGGCTCTGTTGTGAATGTAATTATATACATACCAAACTATCGATTTGATTAAATAATCGCGGTTAAAAAGTCATCACTACAACGACCAAATACAACACCAACGCAGCGGCGGCAATACCAATCAGCAAATTGACGTTTAGGCTGATCTTTTTTTGTGGCTTTTTCTTTGATGTACTTTCTTGAGGTGTCTTTTCTTGCATTGTCGTTTTCTCTGTCGCTAACCCTGCATTGCATTGGTAAATAGCCTATTTCAGTTATATGATTCGTGAATTAGAAACGGGGTAACTCTAGCCAAAGTTAACTCATAGCATAGAACTAGATCGAGAAAAAAGTGACCTGGATCTGTGAATCGAGTAGTGAATAATAACAAGAAATACGGACTGTGTTCCGAAATACAAGGCATATTGAGCATGCAAGAAACTGTCCTACAAAGTGCGCGTTTTGAGCCCAAAGTAAAACAGTATTGGTTAGTCTTTTGGATACTATTAAGCGTCGCGACCGTCGTTTTAATCCCATTATTGCCCGTTGTTATTATCCTTGTCCTGATATTCTCACAAAGGATCCTGGATGCGATGTCTGCAGAATTGTTCGAGCGTAAACTGGTAGTCAAGCGCGGTATTCTTGTAAAAATTGAAAAATCGATTCCGCTTGAAAAAATAACTGACGTCGGGCTGACGCAAGGACCGCTGATGCGATTTTTTGACATATACAGGCTGGATTTTGAAACCGCAGGACAGTCGGGCGCTGGCGCACTTGTCTCAATGCTCGGTATTGTTGATGCCAAAGTATTTAGAGAATCGATTCTAACGCAAAAAGACGTTGTGCAAGGGACTACGGTTAAACCAGACGCGCCCGAAGATACGTTAAGTGACATCCTTTCGACGCTAAAAAATATCGAAGCTCTGTTGTCCATCAGACATGAGAAATGATCCCAGCGTGACCAACGAAATAAACGCATTTGATAGTGCACAGTTCATAACGCGATATTGGCAAAAGAAGCCCTGCGTTATCAGAGGTTTTTGTCCGCATTTTGCAGATCCCATAGATGAACACGACCTTGCCGGTTTAGCGATGGAGCCAGATGTCGATTGTCGAATCGTGAGTTTCAATAATGATAAATGGCACGTAGAGCAGGGGCCTTTTGTGGGCTTCGATGCCGTATGCGTCGGCCAATGGACGCTCTTAGTGCAAGGCGTGGATAAATACATAGATGCGCTATCTCAATTGGCTGAACGAGTTAACTTCATTCCACATTGGCGTTTTGATGACATCATGGTTAGTTTTTCTGTTGATAATGCTGGCGTTGGACCGCACGTTGATGAATACGACGTTTTTATTGTACAGGGAAAGGGTAGAAGACGTTGGCAGATCGGTAATCCTTGCGACGCTACGACCATCCTACCTCATCCGTTACTCAAACAAATTGACGGTTTCACTCCTAGGATAGATGTCGAGCTAGAAACCGGCGATGCGGTTTATATACCCCCTAAGCATCCTCATCACGGTGTAGCACTTGAACCCTGCATGAATTATTCCATTGGATTTAGAGCGCCAACAGATGCGGAACTCGTCACCGGGCTTCTCGATGAAATGGGGCCATCTACCGTTCAGACAAGATACAGCGACCCCTATCTTGAAACGCTACGCGATACGTCCAGTAGTCCGTCTGCAGTAAGCATGGCTGAAATCAACCATCTTAAAAAATACATGATAGAGCTAATATCAAATGAAAACAGTGTTTCGGCTATTCTTACATACCTTTCTCGACAAGAGCTAGGAATTGAGGGTAGCTCAACACCTGTATCTGAGAAGGCGCTAACGTCACTACTAAATAAAGGGTATTCACTAAATAGACTACCCGCTGTCAAACCCATACATTTAGAGGCATCAGCACTGGAAGATACCTTTTACTTCTTCATTGATGGGAATGACTACCAAATATCATGTTCATCTGTTGTTGATAGAATCTTTATTGAGCACTTTTTAAATCAGCCGCAATTTATCGTAAAACACCCGACTGATGATGATCAAGAAATTAACGCTTCTCAACGACTCAAACCATTTTCCAATACTGGCGCTTGGAGACGTTTAGTATGCCAACTCGTTAACGATGGGTATTGGGAGCTAGGCGAACCAGAGTGATAAACTTAGAAATACCGGGTAAGTCAGGCATGCAACAACATTAAGTCGTAAGTAAGGAATAAATCTTGAGAGCACGTTATTGTTGATATAGTTTCTTAAACCAAAATAGCATATAACTCCGAGCAAGGAGGGTAGCAGCAATATTGCTCCCCATGTCTTGAGTTCAAAAAACAGCACAATAAACATGGTGGCGAAGACCGAGACTATGATGTGATAAAGATATGCCTTTAATCCATGTCGAAGACCATATCGAATGATCATATGCGACTGTCCAGTGGCTTTGTCAGCGTTAACACTAAAATACTGACTCAACAATAAGAGATTATTGGTCAACATAAACACTGGGAAAGCAAGCAATATTAGCTCAAACGTTACTTTACCTGTAAGTGCGATAAAGGAACCAATAAGTATCACGACAGCAAATCCGAAACCCGGAGCAATCAAACAAATGAGCGGTAATCGAGTTATGTATGGCCTATAAAAAGCGACAAGCGAAATACCTAGAAATCCAAAAGGTATAAGGTCTATTCCCTGTTTAAGTACAAAATACAATCCAATGCAGGTACTGAAAGTAAGTAGCACCCAACCCACAAACCAATCGAAAACGAAATGCTCAGGAGGCATCTCCGGAACACGCTTGCCAACGCTTAAGTGCAATTTTGAAATCATTGCCAGGCGGCCACTTTCAGAATCACGATACGTAGTTAAGAGATTTACGCTGGCAACCGCTAGAACGGCTGCATTAACACTGAGGATAATATCGACAGTGTCCACTTCTATGCTGAGAAATCTTGCATAAACGACTGCGATACAGATACAAAATGCTGCCAATAGTAAAAGCGGTAAACGTATAGAAGTTAAAAGCGTTTGTAAGATAACTATCACGTATTTTTTTGTGCCTCTTGATAGTCACAAGCCTGATGATTCTGTATTGCAATACAAAAAAGAGACACATAACTGTTTCGTACCAGCTTAAGACTACTAAACATAAAACAACGTCAGTAGATCAAACTTCGTCGACGCTACTCTATGTTGTCGTTGCTTTCACTATCAACAGCTGACTGGATCATTTCATATAAAGCTTCTCTAGAACGACTAAATTCTGATGCCGATGCCACAGGCCAGTTACTATTGATTGCAATAACCAGATTTCTACTTTTGTCGATTAGCAGGCCTTGACCGAATATGCCCCTTCCTTGAAATGTACCATCATCAAATGTCCACCATTGGTAGCCGTATCCTCTTCCGACTCTGTTAATGTCTGCTTGCGTCGTTGTAGCCAGTTCAAACCAACCATCAGGTACAATTGACTTGCCATCAATCTCAGCGCCGTTGAGTATAAACTGCGCAAACCGGGCAAAATCTCTTGTACTTGCTTGAATGCAACAGCCGCTTATTTCATGTCCTGTGATACCCAACAACCAAGACGCGTCTTGTTCCACACCGATTTGACTCCAAACTTTTTCAGAGAGGTAATCAGAAAGCGTTTTGTTTGTTGCCTGACTGACAACCAATCCAATCAAATTCGTTTCACCCGTGCTGTATAGCCACTGACTACCTGCATCAGCTGCACGCGGTAGCGCTCGCATATAGCTAACAGTCACATCAACGCCTTCTTCCGGGGTATGGTAATTGAACTTCGATACATCAGAGTTGGGATCGTCGTAGTCCTCATTCCACGCAACACCTGATGTCATTGTTAACAATTGGGAAATGCTGACTTGGTCATATTCGCTGCCTTGTATATCAGGTATATAGTCTGACACAGCATCATCCAATGAAGATATATAGCCGTCTTTCAACGCTGCGCCAACCAGTGTTGAGGTAAATGATTTTGCCACAGAAAAACTGGTCCATTTACCTTTCGCATCGAAATCTAATCCGTATTTTTCTAGACGAATTTTACCGTTATGCACCACGACTAACCCGGCGATGCGTTGTTTTTCAAAAAATTGCGTCAACTGACCTTTGTCAACATTAAGCGGTTCTCCGGTACGCAAATCACTTGCCTTCATGCCCTTTTCAATTTTGCGCTTTGGCATGATGTCAAGTTTATCAACGGCTTGAAAAGCTGCGTCGCGTTGCGCAGTTGTCCAAAAAAGTACATTTTGCGTGTCAGGCTGATCAAGCATTAAAAACCTGACATTTTTATCTAGAGAAAACCAGAAACTTACCACTATGATGACAATTAATGAAACTACACCAATAACCCATTTCCACATACGTTATCCTTTAAATTGGATTATTTAATGAGCAAGTGCCATTTAGCTCTATTGGACTTTGTCTGTTCATGTTTTGTATCCCCGCTTACATGTTGCTGTTGCTGGTCGAACCGATATTGCTTTTTTAACTGGCTGCACAAAAAATTATACAGTGTTTCGTTCAACCATCATCTACCAGCGACACAGTAACGCCGGCGTGTTTTTCCAATCGTTTTTTTAACGGTTCGTTTAATCCCGCAGCAGGAGTCCAAAATCCACCCGGAAGATCGGGAACGTCTTTCGCAAGCGCCAGAGCGGTTTGCACTAACATCTTTGCAGTGGACCCATAGCCCGGATCGCGATCTCCTTCGACCTTTACCTGTTGGTATTTATCATCTAATTTGGCAAAAAATCGCATGTCGAACATGCCTTTTAACTGTTGTTTTTTACTAGGGCCTTCACCGGGTTTTGGTAGCACAATTTTTTCTAGCAACCATCGAACAGGTGAAATGCTCGCTCCGAACATGAAGGCGCCAAGACCGTATGCCATTTTTTTCGCATCTAACGATTTTTTTGACGACATTGCTTCGTCATATCGGAATTCACTTCCATAGCGATTGCCGAGCAATGCATTGCTTCGATGTACAATTCTTTCATTGATTGCTGCCATTACAAATGGCATCGACCAAAGCTTCAATTCAGATTCAAACTCTGCTTTTTTGTGATTTTTTTGCCTGACAGTATATGGATGGCCAACAGGGCAAAGTACATAGGGATTTACAAGTGCTCGTTTTAAGGCTGGGTTCGATTTTGCTTCTTTAAGCACGTTTAACAAACTGGCTACTGTGCCACCCGAAGCCCCTCCACGAATTTTCCTCACGCGCATCTTTATTTGGTCCACATATGAACCTGTTTTTTCATACGCAAATTGTTGTGAAAAATAAACACCCAAATCAGAAGGGATTGAATCAAAACCAGCTGCATTTATTATTCTCGCGCCACTTGCTTTTGCGGTGTATTCATACGTATCCAACATGCGTTTAATCCATTGAGGTTCTCCGGTTAGGTCACAATAGTCTGTACCTGTTTTCGCGCACACTTTTAAAAGTGGTTCTCCATATAACGCATAAGGCCCAACGGTTGATATAACCACCTTAGTTTGTCTAGCCAGTTGCTCTAACAACACTTCGTTGTCTGCATCGACGATGAAATGAGGAATCGAGGTTAATGAACATTCGTTTTTTACCTTAGTGATTTTTTTCTCACTGCGTCCAGCCATTGCCCATGTGAAATCTTCACTGTCATAATTGGCTAAATACTCACATATTATTTTTCCAACGAATGACGTCGCGCCATAAAGAATAAAATCGAAGTGTTTTTCTTTCATTGTAATCATTCAACTAGCTGTTAATTGGTACAGATAACTTTATGCATAAATGTTAATTTGTTGTAGTCGTTTACAAAAATTGTTGGATATCAGGCATGTTGCTAGGTTTGAAATACATCCGGAATCAGGCATTGGATAATTTTTTGTAAACACTTACTGTGCAGTTGATACAGTCTATTTCAAAATCAAAATAGCGAATAAATTTTTGATGTGATTTTTTGTGAAATTCCTCATCTAATCTAAAATTGAAGCACTACATTATGTTTGTGAATTCAATGATCGATTTGAACTAGTCATCGCCTTTATTATCAAAGCATCTGTTGTCAATGCATTGATTTCTGTGTTGTTTACGCATGGACCGTAATTGATAAGCCACTAGTAAGTTCTCGAGGTTTCTGGACATATCGAATGAGTAACAACACGTTTTAACGAGATCAACTGATAGTTTTTGTATCAGACTAATATTTCATATTTGATGATAGACATCTTTTTATGTTTCGTTGAAAATGTAGGGAGTATAAGCATTTAGGTAGTCGA
>JBCDMA010000033.1:0-19529 GCA_038744645.1 Pseudomonadota bacterium
ACATATGCAGTAGTAACTCATCGAATGTCAGTTGGTCGATACAGGAGATTCTCGTCAGAATACACGTCTTGAATAATCATTCAGCGATGAATGTCAATTTGGTTGCTCACCGTTGCAAGATCTGAGAAGCAGGGTGCAATCATAACGCACCTAATGCTGAATCGAGTACACTGGTTAACTCGGGGTGACCTTCCCCGGAATTAGAACCACTTTTCAAGCATTGCCCCAAACTGACTCATGGTGGTGTAAGCTTATGCCGATGAACAAGAGACAAACTACGTTCACGTTCTGTAGCGTCGCCTTCGTGTGAAAAGACTTGCTCAAAAAGCTGCAAGTCGAACATCCTGTGAAATGTGTTACGCGAGGGAAGCTTAGATGATTGTGCTAATGTCGATTCCAACGCTGAGGTGAGGGGCATAAAAAAAATCCTGTTATAGTGATAACAGGATTTTTAACTCATTATGCCGGAAGCTAGATGATTTTCTTAGAAAGTCAAACTTACGCAATGTGTAACCGGCTTTTCCTTTTTTGAATTCTGCTAACGGCGTTTGATGTTCGTTTACTTAAAACGTCATACCCCAGCTCGCGACAAATTTTAAGTCGTCAGATGCGATCACACTTTCTTCTGCCTTGTGAACTGAAAAGGTAAAATCGCCTTTTGAAATATCGAGTTGAATGTGACCATAATCGCCGTCGTCTTCGGCACCTTCAGCCACTTCTGCATCAAAATCGTAGTAGCCAATTGTTACCGCACCGCTAAACTCTTCAGTAATGTCGAATCCATAGCTAGCGTTAAGGTATATACCGCCTTCACCGAAAGCTGCGTCGTCGTCGGCATCACTATGGATGGTATAGGCAACACCAGCAGAAAATGGACCTATGCCTCCAGACACGTATATCTCACCAAAATCACCATCATCGATGCTAGGGTAATGATAAAGAATGTATCCGAAATCGTAAGCAATATCACCTGCTTCACCAGCATATCCGAGATATAGATCAACTTCAGAGCCTTGGAAGACACCATCATCTGCATCTCCTAATGAGCCTATCCAAGTGCCAATGTAGAATCCGCTGTCGTCTGCGTAATCCAAACCACCTGATACTGAGGCAGCTTCCGCGCTTTGACTAACGCCACGCCACATGTAGTCTGTTGTTACGCCAATGTTTGCTTCAACCGCTGCAAGCGCTTGACTGCTTGCACCTGTGGCCGAAATGACAGCAATTGCGACAGCAGCACGTTTCAATGTTTTCATTCATGTTCTCCCAATGTCATGTGTTGTATAAAGCAAGAAAAATCTATTGTTATTAGTCAGTGTTTGTTCACTGAGCATGCATTTCTGCAACATAAGTGCCGAATTGACTTGTTTTTTCTTTGGGGCGTAAATTATTGATAATTAGGGTTTTTAATTTTACCTCTACTATAAAACGCACAAAAGTGCGCAAACAATGAATATTCCAAATGTCTGAAATGGTGCGTATGCATTATATTGGTGCAATTAAGAAGGGTAATTCACGACAATTCTTTTCTTAAAAAGTAGAAAAGCATCTATTAAGACGTCACAGTGGAAACTCGACCAATGATTCTGCGACGTTTCTTTTCACTGACTAACCACACAATAAAAAATTCTCTAATACATTATGACCATACTCGGTGAGCAAAGACTCAGGATGAAATTGCACGCCATAGAGGCGTTGACGCTTGTTTTCAATTGCCATCACGGTTTTTTTACCTTTATCTTCACACCAGGCGGAAACAGTAAAATCTTCAGGCAGTGTTTCCCAGTCGACCATAAGTGAATGATAGCGAGTTACCTGGAAAGACCGCGCACATCTGTTAAATAAGATACTATTCTGTTGCGTATGAATGGTTGAAAGTTTGCCATGCATTATTCGCTTTGCTCGAACGATTTTAGCACCGTGTCGTTGAGCGACTGCCTGGTGGCCAAGACAGACACCCAGAATGGGTAATCTACCTGTAAATGCATCTATCAATGCAAGTGAGACGCCTGACTCATTGGGCGTGCAGGGCCCAGGTGATATCACAAGCTTTGTCGCACCCAGTACTTCTATATCCGCTACGGTTACTTGATCGTTTTTAAATACAACGACATTTTGGTTTAGCTCTTCAAAGTACAATGCTAAGTTGTAGGTAAAGGAGTCGTAGTTATCAATTATAACAACCACGCCTTACTTTCCGCTGACAAACCCTAACGCATCATATACTTTAGTTAGTGTATCAGATGCAATTGTACTGGCTTTAGCACTTCCGGATACCATGACTTCGCGAAGGTAATGTTCGTCTTCTCTGATCGTTTTGTAAGCACTTTGAATAGGCTCTATTAAACTTACAACTGCGTCTGCTACATCTGTTTTTAGATGCCCATACATTTTGTCCTCGTACTCTGGTATGAGAGCATCGATCGGACGGTCGGTAGCAGCAGACAACAAAGATAGTAGGTTGGAAACACCTGGTTTTTCCGTTCGATCAAAGTAAATACGCGCTTTTTCATCGCTGTCAGTCACCGCACGCTTTATCTTTTTGCTGATTTTTTTTGGCTCCTCCAATAAGCCGACAAAGTTATTTGGATTTTCATCAGATTTTGACATTTTTTTTGTCGGTTCTTGCAGGCTCATTACCCTTGCGCCGTGTTCAGGAATCATAGGTTCAGGCAGTGTAAATACCTCCCCGTAGATATTGTTAAATCTCGTAGCGATGTCCCTTGTGAGTTCTATGTGTTGTTTTTGATCTTCACCGATAGGGACCTCGTTGGCTTGGTAAAGCAGAATATCTGCTGCTTGCAACACCGGATAAGTATACAGCCCCACATTAATATTGTTGCTATGTGTTTGCGATTTGTCCTTAAACTGCGTCATTCTATTCAGTTCGCCCATTTGCGTGAAACAGTTCAATACCCAGCCAAGTTGTGCGTGTTCGGTAACATGAGATTGCATAAATATAGTGCTTTTTTCAACATCGATACCACACGCAAGGTAGAGGGCCAGCCCGTCTAGGCACGCGGCTTTCAGTTTTTCTGGTTGTTGCCTTACCGTAATTGCGTGCAAATCGACAATCATGTACAGGCAATCATGCGTATCTTGCATGTTAACCCACTGGCGCAGTGCACCCATATAATTTCCAATTGTGAGCTGACCGGATGGTTGACATCCGCTGAGTACTTTTAATTCCGACATAACGTGTGGTATTTCCTTTTGAACGCCCCTCTAAATGTTGATTTACGGATGCGGGTGTGTTGTAGGCGTTTTTCGCACTGCATCAGGGCGTCTAATTTACTATTGGTTATTAACGGCTTCTTTGAGCACGTAAATGCTTTCTTTATAATCTGCACTATTGAAAATTGCAGACCCTGCCACGAAGATTTCCGCGCCCGCGTCGAAACACCTTTTGATGGTACCGGCGTTAACACCACCATCGACTTCAATCTTTGTGGAAAGCTGACGGTTTTCAATCATTTGATGCAATCTTTTTATCTTATCGACGCTGTTTTCTATAAAAGATTGACCGCCAAATCCTGGGTTGACAGACATGATTAAAACGAAGTCAAGCTGAGGTAAGACTTCTTCTAGAACATATAGCGGCGTACTTGGATTAAGCGCAAGACCTACCTTGCACCCATGGCTTTTTACCAGCTGTATGCTTCGGTCGACATGCAGCGTTGCTTCGGGATGAAAACTAATCATCGTTGCACCTGCCTGTGCAAATTGAGTAATAAGTTCATCGACAGGGTCTACCATGAGGTGCACGTCAATAGGTGCAGTAATACCAAAATTACGCAATGCTTGACAGATCATTGGCCCAAACGTCAGGTTTGGCACATAGTGATTGTCCATAACATCAAAATGTACGATATCAGCACCTGCGTTCAAGACACTCTCAACGTCTTCTCCTAGCCTGGCAAAATCAGCAGATAAAATCGATGGTGCAATTTGCATGTTTGTTTCTTCCTAAAAAAATGCTGGATTTATTTCGAGGCGAATTCAGCTCGCTGCAAAATCCCCGCAAAGTGTATAGAAAGTACGATGAAGATCAACTATGTCTGATGCCTTCTTACGGAGCGATTGCACTAAAAATAGGCGAATGACAGGATGTTTCTAAGTGCGCCTTTGCATCTTTATTGCACATTTAAAAAATGTAATGAAAAATAATTTATAAAAAATAATGTACATATATTTTTTATATGCCCTCTTGGTGGCATTAAGCGTACCGCAACGACAAGGCATTTTTACCTTCAGAAAAATGGAAAGCATAAGGGACTTCTACTTAATTCTTCCGACACATAGAGATATAAGAATTACACCATTTATTAAACAGTTTTAGGTATCAAATGTGAAACTATTCAACAACTACGCTTACCTCATCAATCATCGCATGAATAGCAGTGTCAAGCGCTGCATAAGCCAATGAATGGAGCACGAACGTTGATCTAATGAGTGAATATCACTTCCGCGGCATCATTTCAAACCCTACTGCTACCATAAATGGTGGCGTCAATTATGAAAACGGCGGTTTCTATGCAGGTGTATGGGTTGCGGACGTTGAAGACGGATTTGGAATTGGCGTATACGGCGGATAAGGATATGAGTTTAACAGTGGATTCGCACTAGGCGCGGGCTTTACAACCTACCAATACACGGGTGACTTTGATTCAGAATACAAAGAAGTATTCACTATTGGTCATTCATTCGATCTATAAGTGATAACGTCAATACGCGGTCTCTTACGCCAGCTCTTGGGTTGGCGTTTTTGCTTGATAAGTGTATACTTTTCGAACATTGAGGAGATATTTCATGGTTGTTAAACGGTATTCGACGAAGCAGTTTTTAGCCTCTATTATTTTCACTGCTTGCGCAACGATCTTTGTCGTGAATACGTATATGGACCACACCAAAGCACCATGCAAGAGTCTTCTTGCCAACGATAAATTCAACCCTGTATTCAGTACTCAACCAAGTATCCGTGCCGATGCGTCACCTTCCTGTTCAAAGGATAATGAGTACCTCAGTTGGCTTACATGGCTCACACGCACGCCGGAATCAATGCAATTCTACTACTTGGATTTGCTCGAATTGATAAATGGCAAGCACTAAATTCAGCTTAAAGAGCTAGCAAAGCTTGAAATTACTTAGTCTACTGCAAAGTGTCCTTGCTGCTTTTTTTGGTGTTCAGTCAGCGACAAAGCACGAACGTGACTTTACTCAAAGCGACTCTCCTGTGCCCTTTATTGTCACGGCCGTCATTGTTTTTATCGTGTTTATACTAGGTGTGTTAATTTTTGTTAAGTTTGCGCTGGTGTAGATGGTACTAATCGACGTGTGCGCCAACCTCGTTTTTTTCCATAAGAAATTTTACCAGTTGCTCATGCGTGATTGGCTTACTGATAAGGTACCCCTGTATGTAGTTGCAACCGAGTTTTACAAGCTCTTCATATTGTTCTTCCGTCTCAGCGCCTTCAGCTACAGTAGGGACTGATAGTCCTTTGAGCATAGAGGTCAGTGAGCTTACGATTCGTTGCTGTCGAATATCCTTGTCAATGTTATTCAATAATGAACGATCCAGTTTTACCGTGTCGTATGCAAACACAGTAAGATAAGACAGTGAGGAATAACCCGCACCGAAATCATCTATCGCAATATCGAAACCGCGTTTTTTAGCATTATCGATCCATGCTTTTGCATCTTCGAAATTAGTAATGAGTGAAGTCTCAGTGATTTCAATCTCGATTCGTGTCGGTGATATGCCTGTGCCTGCCAACTTGGTATCGATGATTTCAAGCGCTATGTCATCTGATAGCTGTGAAGCACTTAGGTTAAGTGAGATTTTTATATCGTTCAGTCCAAGCGTATTTAAATACTTTAATTCTTCAACCACCTGGTAAGTCAGCATTTCAAACAACGAATTCATGCTTTCACTTTCTTCAATGACATCAATGAACAACGTTGGTGGAATAAATCCGAGCGTCGGGTGATTCCAACGGCACAGGGCTTCTAGTTTCGTTATACGCTTAGTTTTAGCGTCTACGATGGGTTGAAAAACGACAAATAATTGTCCGTCGGCCAGAGATTGTTCAAAGTCATTTTTGATAATGAATCTTCTTTTCGTGTTCTCTCGCATTGATTCATCAAAGAATCGGTATCTGTTTTTACCGTCTTTCTTCGCTTGGTACATGGCGATGTCGGCATATCTCAGCAAATTCTCTGGATCGATACTTTTTGCTTTTTGTTTGGCTATTCCGATGCTGGCCGTAATGCTGATATATGTTTCATAAATAAAGAAAGGTGCAGCAAAGAGTTCAATGACTTCATCTGCCATAACAATCAAATCAGAGGTGCTGTTATAATTGGTAACACAAATGACAAACTCATCGCCACCAATCCTATAAACGCGAATAAATTTGCTGATCACGCCTTTCAAGCGATAGCCAATTTTTTTCAACATCATGTCGCCAGCTTCATGCCCAAGGTTGTCATTGACCGGCTTGAAACCATCCAAATCTAAAAAAAACAAGGCAACATCATTTACGTGTCGAATACTGTTCATGTTTTCAAGATCATCAAGCAGCACGTTCCGAGTAAACAGACCTGTCGTAGAATCAATTGTGGCTTGCTTAAGCAGTTTTTTCTGGCTGTTATCCAGTTCTTTTTGATAGCTTTCTAGCACGTCAATTGCTGTTCGAAATTCGTGCTCAAGTTCATCGAGTTCATCTTCCATGAGCATTTTCCTTTCAGTGCCAAGGCGTTCTCTAGCAGTGGCATAGTCTTTTTCACCAATCAGTTTAATTGCACGCTTTAGTTCGCTGAGGCGGGATATCGGGAAAATAGTAAACACCATCAAAAACAGAATGACACCAATGGTAAGTGTGCCGTAGGCGATAAATAGCTGTTGTTGCTGCGAGTTTCTCTGACTGAGCAGATTGGTGATATCGCGAATATACACAAGCTGCAGTTCATCGCCTAAACCATGTAAACTATCGATCCAAATAAAATAATCACGTTTGTTCGCTTTTGCGAATATTCCTTCATTTTCGATATTGACAAGCTGTTCTTCGGTCAACGAGCGTCTAAATAAATCGCTGAGCTTTTCTGAGCCTGTCATATACTCGGATACACCCACATACCGAGCAATTGTTTTGTCATTGGGATTTGGCGATTGCTCAGGTAGCAATAGGATAATGTCAGAACCGACGATCGTACTTAATAGATCGATAGACGAGCTTATCTCCGCTAGTACAGAAAGTGACCAGGTTTGTTTATTCGACACTACTGGCACTGTAGTGGCCAATTCACATCTTGAATGGCACAGAATACTCGTTTGCGGAATGATGGTATTTTGTACCATTTTCTGTTGATCCATCATCTGTATTGTCGGAAATTTCCCAAAATTGTATCGCGTTTTCCCAAACGCAAACGACATAGATCTAAATGAAAACGTGAGCTTTACTCTGTGCCATGTATTGCGCAGAAAGGCTTCTATTTCTTCTGGGTTTTGGTTGTCAACGCCGCCGAGTCGTATGATTTCTTCAGTGAAGGGTAAAATCTGGTTGAGTAGCAGGTTTTCAAAGATTTTCTTCGATGCTTGATTGTGTATTGTGCGCATCTGCTCGATGTTTTCATCTAGCGCAACTTTCTGTTGTAGGGTAATGAAAGTATAAGATGCAACTAATGAGATTGTGGCTACAACTAAAACTAAGAGCAGCATTTTGAAAAGCAAGCCACGAAACAACATCATTTGTTAGTTTTTACCCTAATAGTATTTGTGTATACGACTTATATTCATCGGCTGAATGAGAATTCAATTTAGTGTTGAGTGCGTATTTATCAGCGATTAATGGGAGGTAAACGGCATTATAGGGTAATAGTTGATTTGGAAATTGTTGGGCTCTGCTCATGAGTGAGACTAAATTGGCAGGCGGCCTGTGACTCAAACCCTCTGATGCCATCATCGAGATTTATTTCAATCATTAGCACGTAACGCTATAATGAACGAATAACGTCGAATTCAATTCATTCATCACCGCAGAAGAATAACAAGAATAAATCATGCGAGATCAAATAATGCCTCCATTAAAATGGGCGGGTGGAAAACGATGGCTAGTGCCTACGTTGCGAGAAATTTATTGTTCCGTAGAAAGTAGCAGGTTAGTTGAACCATTCGTTGGCGGCATGGCGATCACCTTGGGATTAAGACCTGAGGCAGCATTATTAAATGACACCAATCCACATATCATAAACTTTTTTACGGAATTAAAGCGTGGATTCCGTTTTTCATTACCCTATGGCAACAAAAAAGAAGACTATTACCAAGCGCGTGATGATTTTAATGCCTTGGTCGTGAATAACGACATCTTGGGGAATGCCGCCGCACAATTATTTTATTATTTGATAAGAACGGGATACAACGGGTTGTGCCGATTTAACAAATCGGGTTTGTTTAACGTGCCCTTTGGTCGATTTAAAAAGATTGACTATCACAAAGACTTGCTCGCTTATAGCAGTTACTTAAAGGATTGGCAGTTTACCCATGGCGATTTTGCTTCGATTGAGGTGAATGATAACGATTTCATCTACATGGACCCGCCTTACGATGTGCCATTTACGCAATACCACACCCTTGGCTATTCTTGGCAAGATCAACTGAGGCTAGTGCGCTGGGCAAAAGATAGGTCTAATCCAATGATCATATCGAATCAAGCAACGGACCGTATACTGTCAGCCTATACTGATGCAGGATTTGATATCTTTAAACTTCAGGCGCCAAGAATGATTGCATGCAACGGTAATAGAACAAAGGCTATCGAAGTGTTGGCCTTAAAAAACTTCGACAAACGCGTTTTGAAAAAAGTGGCTACATCACTTCAAGCGTAATTCAAAAAATACCTAATACAGTCCTGTAATTTCATATCGAATTTGGGCAATGGTTTTGGTGAATGGTCTAGAGCTGAACAAGCCATTTGGTAGCTGAGGTGTGCCTTGTCTTGCCGTATAATTGTCGTCAAAGGTGTCTCCATGAAGGACGACAAACCAGTCTTTACCATTGAGTTCAGTTTGATAAATCCAAATGTCGCTGTTCAGCGCATTTTTTTCAAGAAATGTGTTTAGGATCGAAATATCACGCATGCCAGAAAGCTGAAGTACCACTTGATTGTTGGGCAACTGCAGCAAAAGTTCTTCATCGAAGTTATAGACACCAAACTTTTTCGTTCTTACTGCACCGGGTGCACTTGTCTTCACTAGTGATGTCGATATGGTTGTCAATTCAGAGGACGTTCCCGGTTGAGGTTTAGTGGTGTCTTCATTTGATTGGGCCCGCAAACTGCTAAGTTTTTCATCGAGCTGACTAACGCTGGTAATATCAGGGACTTGGTAATCCATAGGTTTTTCTGCAGCGTCGGCTAAGTCTATGGTGTTGTCGTTAACCGCAGTATCGCCTTGCCAGCTACCTGCTAGAATTTCACTCGTGACGCTCCTGTATTTTTCATTTTCGCCTGATGTATTTTGTTGGTCAGCGTTATTAACTGATTCTAAAGCTATAGTTGGAGTTTCTTTGATTGCACTGGCCACATTCGCCGCATCCAACTCATCAACGATATCAGATTCCTCCGTAAGGGGGTCTTTTGCCTGCTCGTTATTAACTGCTTCATCGACTGGCATATTTTCTGAAGCTTGGGCTGCCAGATATTGCTGCGGCTCTATATCGTTTAACAATGCTTTGAGCTGATTAGTGTATTGCGCCGCCAATATTCCTGTAAAAAACAGCAAGAACACACAAGCGATACCGCTTTTGAACCAAGTGTTGCGCATCAATTTTGATGCAGCCTGGTTCGTTCCAAACACACCATCCTTTGCAAAAAAGGCGCGACGCTCATCCATCAGTTGTTCAAGTTCATTTACATCGAAGCCGACAGCATCGGTAGACGTCGCTGAGATAAAAACAGGCGATGACGAGCTTTGTTTATCTAACCATTGATGCTTTACTTCACCCCATGCTTGACTGGCAAACAACAGAATATTGATATTGTCCTTTGCGAGACCTGTTTGAATGGCTGTTATCCATCGAAAGAGCTCTGCGACAAATTGATCGGGCAGGTTATCTGCCTGTGTAATGCATAAAACGTTAGGACTATTATTTGGTAATTGACGCTTGAATAAGTCTTTTACTTCAAGGCGATAATCAGAGGCGTTCTTTTGGGTGAATTGTTGAAAAACTGTTTTTCTAAGCTCGGTAGTGCTTGTGTGTTGCTCAGCAGCGAAAAAGCTGACTTCGACATTTTCTGCTTGGAGAGACAAGAACTCATTTTGTAATTGCTGTTGTTGCGACGCTTTGCTGCAGCCTACAAGTACAAGATTTGAAGACTTTGCTGTCAATTGAAATAGTCTGGATATAATGTCTGCCACGTTAGCTACTCTCGATTAAGGAGCTACCCTAGTACAGCTTGTAGCTCCGTGTTTGTCACATCATTCACGATTTCTGCGTGGCCGATTTTCGTCGGTATGATGAAACGCATTTTACCGTTTTCGACTTTTTTATCGCGTTTCATATGTTTGTGGTATTGCTCAACCTTCATTTCCTCTGGGCCGTGGATAGGAAGATTGAAAAACGTCAATAATCCCTTAATGTCATCCAATTCCGTCAAAGAAATGCCACCACGCATATTCGACAGTATAGAGGCAAAAATCATGCCTGCTGAAACGGCTTCGCCGTGAAGCCAGACACCGTACCCCTGCTCAGATTCTATGGCGTGACCAAATGTATGCCCTAAATTAAGTAATGCCCTAAGCCCTTTTTCGGTCTCGTCTTGCTTCACTATTTCTGCTTTAATTTCACAACATCGCCTGACCATGTGCGCGATGTGAGTTGGAGATTTCTTTCGTATTTGCGCTTTGTTTTCCGCGAGCCAATCAAAAAACGGGGCGTCGTAGATGATGCCATATTTTATCACTTCAGCCATACCGGCTGAAAACTCGTTATCGGGAAGTGTATTGAGCGTTTCGGTATCAATATATACCGCCTTCGGTTGATAAAACGCACCGATCATGTTCTTGCCCAATGCATGATTGACAGCAGTTTTACCACCCACAGAAGAATCGACTTGAGACAACAGTGTTGTTGGCACCTGCACAAAATCGATACCGCGCTGATAGCATGCTGAAACAAAGCCGCCAATGTCCCCAACGACACCCCCACCAAGCGCCACGAGCACAGTGTCGCGCCCCATAGGCTTTTGCAACAACTCACCCATGATGAATTCAAATGTTTGCAGTTGTTTATACTGTTCTCCATCATCGATTGTAACAACAGATACGGATTTACCCTGTTGTTCTAGTTTTTCGACGATGTTGTCAAGATAAATAGGACCAACGGTCGTGTTTGTTAAAATGACTGCATTGCTATGACGTACTTCTGAAAAAGAAAAACCGGTATTTTGAAAAATGCCGGCTTTTATATAAATCGGGTAACTGCGGTCACCGAGGTCAACAGTAATGGAACTCATTCTTGGGTCAAAGCCCTATTTTATTTATGATTTGATTGGCGACTGCGCGTGCACTTTGATCGTCAGTGTCGACTATGTAATCTGCAACCTCTTCATACAATGGATTGCGTTCGCTCGCGAGCTCCACTAATACTTGTTCAGGTTTATCATTTTGAAGTAGAGGTCTTCTCTTATCGCGCTGTGTACGTGCTACCTGCTTATCGATTGTGGTTTGTAAGTAAACGACAATACCGCGAGCGGACAGGTGATTTCTAATTTTTTTCGAGATGACGGAACCGCCACCTGTTGCGAGAACAATGCCTTGTTTCTCTGTTAATTCTTCAATGATGTTTTCTTCTCGTTTGCGAAATCCGTCTTCGCCTTCCAAATCAAAAATCCATGAGATGTCAGCACCTGTACGTCTTTCTATTTCCTGGTCAGAGTCAAAAAATTCTAAGTGGAGTTCGTCTGCGAGATGTCTGCCAATAGTGCTCTTGCCTGCACCCATTGGACCAACAAGGAATACGTTACGTTTCTCAGCCATGATTGCCTAATTATTTGCTAAAATTTTTTTGTTTAACTTTTCTACAATCGCCGTGTAGCCAAAGTCACTAGCTAAGTGCAAAAGTCAGCGTAAGACGTTAACCACTAGGTGGCCGTTTATGCACATTCTCCTCGGGAATATTTCGAGTGCGGTGGATTATCTCAGTTATATGGATGGTTTTGCAAGTGTTGTGGTTTAATTTGTGACGCCATCGCGTTGCGCGGCGACGCCACTTTATGAGACAACGAAGGCTTAGATACCTTCAGTAACAATCTTAGGTGTCACAAAAATCAGTAGCTCACGCTTGGCTTCGAGTTGTTGCGTCGTTCTAAAAACACTGCCAACAACGGGTAAATCACCGAAGAGGGGTACTTTTGATACGTCGTCAGTGGTCGTTTGTTGGAAGATACCGCCTAAAACGATGGTTTCACCATTTTCAACCAATACTTGTGTCTTTATTTCTTGCGTATCGATAGCGACTGCAGGTCCTGTTGAAGTTTGTACAGTTTCGCCTCGAGTGTCTTGGGTTACTACAAGATCGAGAATAATACGATTATCCGGCGTTATCTGAGGTGTCACTTTCAGGCTCAGTACTGCTTTTTTGAACTCCACGGCGGTTGCGCCTGAAGATGCCGCTTGAACAAAGGGTATTTCCGTACCTTGTTCGATGTAAGCCTCTTGCTGGTTAGCTACAGTGATCCGAGGACTGGCAATGATCTCGCCTTTATTTTCCGATTCTAGCGCGCTAAGTTCTAAGTCGAGGATGTTTCCATCCATTAGACTTGCGACCTGGAATCCAATTCTTCCTGCAGGGCTTGCAACAGGTAAATTCACGTTTAATCTATCTGTCAGGTCGGGTACTACGCCAGAGTTAGCTGCATCAACGCCTCTGATGGTGCCTGAAACAGCACTTTCACTGCCTCTACCCGTAAATCCCCAACGCACGCCAAGCTGTTCGTCGAAGTCTTCTCGCACCGTTACCATGCGTGATTCAATCAAGACTTGTTTGACTGGAATGTCTAATATTTCAATCAGTTCTCTTGCGTTGTCAATGGATGCTTGAATATCACGGATAAGCAAGGTGTTAGTTCTTTCATCGACACTGACAGCGCCTCTTTCTGAAAGAATGCTGCCGTTTTCGGATGCGAGAATTGCAGCCAGATCACTTGCCTTAGCATAATTAATCACGATATTCGCTGTTTTCAGTTCCGCAAGTGCCTGGACCTGCTGTTGCGATTGAAGCTGTTGCGTCTCACGCGCAGCAAGTTCGGCTGCGGGCGCAACCAATAGAATATTGCCTTCGAGCTTTTTACCCAGTCCGCGAATCTCCAAAATCATATCCAATGCTTGGTCCCACGGCACCGAGTCAAGATTTATGGTCACATTACCAGTCACAGTGTCGGTTGTTACAAGGTTAAAACCATTCACTTGAGCAATGATTTGCAGTACCTGGCGCACAGGTACGTCCTGGAAGTTAAGCGTAATTGGCGATCCTGAGTAGAGTACGTCTTCTTCCGCTGATTCTTCCTCTATCTCTTCAGGGGTTTTTGGATGAATTGATACGACATATCCCGACGCTGTATCTGCTTTTTCGATTTTAACGTTGCCCACTGTTTCGATTTCAACACTGGCACTATCATCAAGTTGAAAGGATTCAATACTGTTTACTGAAGTACCAAATTGAGAGACATCGATTTGTACATATTGGTCATCACTTACAACAGTATCATCGAATATGACCGTCACTTTGCCTTCAGATTCAACGAGACTCGCTGCCGGAATTTCTTCAGCGAACGCCAATGAGATATTTGCAGCTTCGCCTTCTCGGTAAAAACTAATATCGTTAAGAACGATTTGGTTGTCCTCTTCGGTCACTGCAACTGGGTCGATCAGTTCAATCAATGCCTCCTCTTCTTGGACAGGTACCTCTTCGGCAACTGTTTCATCAACAGTAATGGAAGCGTCTTGGGCAAAAGCACCATTGTTTATACTCAACAAAAACGTGCTAAAAACGACGAAGCTTGTCGCTAGTTTTCTGTAATCTTTAAACGCTGATTGATTAGACATTGTTATCATTCCCGGTTACCCCAGATAAACTCATTTGAGCTGTTTTAGGTTTAAAACACCCAGCCCCATCAGGTAAATATTCTGTAATTGTGATTGAACTTTCGTTGATAGATGTAACGCGTCCATTAAACAGACCTATGTAGCTGCCCTGCGTTACTTTGTGTAATGTTCCATCGTTTGCGATGACCAGACCAAATTGTCTACCATTAGTAGAAAACGCGCCAGACATTGACAGCGCATCTAATCCATAACTTTCCAGCGTCTCTTTTCGCCGATTGATATCGGGTTGTGCACAATTTGGTATTTTTACGATTTCTTCGACCTGCTTTTGCGAAGCGGCTCGATGGAAGGGATCGCGAAGGTCCGACGCATTGTAATCGACAGAATCGAGTTGGTTGAAAACCGGTGCCGGGGTTACTACAACGGAACTGTTGCGCTTGACTTCCTCAGTGTACTCTATGAGATCGTCAATGTTGCCAGTACAGCCAGCAATTGAAACGACACTTAAGGCGATAATAAAACGCATTGTTAATTTACTATCCCTCATTTTCTTCACCCGACTGAGAACGCTCGGAGCGGTAGGTTCTCGCTTGTAACGTTAACACTAAATCACTTTCAATTCGTTCAAGAACAAAATCGTGCAGCGTCACAATTCTGGGAAGGTTTGCAATGTTAGACGCAAAACTTCCAAACTCATGATATTGGCCACTAACTTCCATTTTTATCGGCAGCTCGGTGTAAAACTCTTTCGGGTTTTCCTGCTCCCAGTTGATAAGCTTAAATGACAATCCGGCATCAGTTCCGACAAACGTAATGTCGTCAAGTAGCCCAGGTGTTTCATTGCGAGTTGGCAATGATCGAAGTGCAGATGCGAAACTCTCGTTGATTTGTTCGAGTTTGTCTTTGTTTGCTTGCAGGTTAATAGCGACCCTGTATTTGGACTCGTAGTCGCGTTTTAGTTGCTCTTCCTGTACTTGGATGGTGTCCCATTGAGGTAATTTGGACTTAATTATCAGGTAATAGCCGGCAGCGGCCATGATAATTGCAAATAAAACAGCTACGATTAACTTGATTTCGTATGGCCATACATGGACCTGTTCAAAATCCAGTTCGTTTAATTCTTTTAATTTTGAGGCATCAAACTTCATGAGTTACCTCCAGCGGGAATGGGGTTACCATTTTCATCGGTTTCTATGGTGAATTCGGATGAAATCTTCACCGAGAGTTCGAAATCACTTAGTGCGATATTCGATGTTAAATTCGATACGATCGATGATAGTTCTGGGTCGGAAAACACTTCAGAGCCATCAATTGCTCGCATAAACGCAGATAATCTGTTGTTCGACTCACTGACACCAAGGATAGTGATATCGTTCTCTTTTCTCGTGACAGAGCTAAGCGATATGCCATTGGGTACCGCTCTCGCCAACTCGGCTAATAATGTAGTCGTAAGATTTCGACTGACTTGAAGCTGCTCAATAAGTGACATTCGAATCGTTATTTCTTCGATTTTGGTTTGCAGGTCTCTAATCTCTTGAATTTGCGTATCCAAGATTTCAATCTGTTGGGTCAGGAATAGGTTTCTGGATTGCTGATGTCTAATTTGGGCATCGATAAACTGTCCTACTATCCACGCAATCGCTAAGGTTACAAGCGCGACGCCGCCTAAGTAGCTAAAGTATTGGTTTTTTTGTTTCTGGCGAACTTGATCTCGCCAAGGCAGCAGATTTATCCTTGCCATTGACTTAACCTCCTGCTGGCTAATCCTGCCGCAATCGAAAACTGTGGTCCCATTAGCGCCAAATTTTGTTTATCGCTGTCTTTGATAACCGCAATATCATCGAACGGGTTGAATATCTCTACGCGCATATTCATATCGTTACTCAATTCCGTTGCAATATTTGGTAAAGCACCTACGCCGCCTGTTAGATACAGATGCGATGGCATTGTGCGGTGAGTCGTTGAGACAAACATTTGAAGTGCGCGTTGTATTTGTTGTTGCAATGACGCAATGAATGACGAGAGGCTATCCTTGAACCAACTTTCTGGTGCTGTGGAATCTGCGATTTGTCGCTCTATTTCCTGAATTTCCATCGCATGCATAAGCGCCAGCTCTTGAACAAACATATTTGCACCAAAGCTGTGTTCTTTCACGTAAATCACTTCATTCCCTTCCACTACGCAAATTTGCATCATGGAAGCGCCAACATTGATGATGACTTGTGTATCATCAAAATCACTATGGCTGAACTGAATCAACGCATCCGCAAGCGCGTTGGTTTCAATATCTACAATAATAGGTTCAAGCGCAGCTTCTCGAACGAGCGTGATACGTTTGTCCACGATATCGCGGTGTGCCGTGCTCAATAACACCTCGACCTTGTCGGGATGCGTTTCTTTTTCGCCCAATTGTTCAAAATCGAGATACACTTCTTCAAGGGGGTAAGGTATTAGGGAATCGGCTTCTAGTTCAATCTGTACTTCCATCTCGTAATCAGATTGATCAGGGTCCATGTACACCTTTTTACTTATTACATTGCTGCCGGCGACCGCGAGAACGACATCTTTAGATTTTGACTTCAATGCATTAGTGACTTTTTTGATGGCTTTCCCTACAGCATCATAATCTTGGACATCACGCTCGTTAAATGCCACACCTACAATAGGTTCAGCCGCAAATCCAATGAGCTCGATGGTGGGATTGGTCATGTCCAGACATACCCCTTTGACAAACTTTGTGCCGATGTCTAGTCCAACTACTGTGCTGGCTTTTTTTCTAAAAAGCGATTTCATACAATGGCGACCTGTCTATAGTTCAAGTATCATACGCCTTGGAATGATACTTTCGTTTCCCATTTTGATATGTATTGGTTAACGACACATACGTATAAATATTGAGTGATTAAATCAAAAATTTTTGGAATAAAAGGTAATTGTGAAGGTATTAAAAACGCTTTTCTGGCTCACTTTGGTGGGGTTTGGCGTCGCAGTAGTGTCCGTAATAGGTATATATTTTTATCTCAAACCCGATTTGCCAAGCGTTGAAGTATTACAAGATGTGCAACTGCAAACACCTATGCGAATTTATACGCAAGATGGGCAATTGATTTCACAATACGGTGAAAAACGTAGGGTCCCTCTGACATATGATGAGGTACCGGATGAACTGGTTCAGGCAATTGTCGCAACCGAGGACAGTCGGTTTTATCAACATTACGGGGTGGATCCCATAGGCGTTGTGCGCGCCGCAATCAATCTTATTGTCACGGGTGAAAAAGGGCAGGGTGCCAGTACCTTAACTATGCAGGTTGCACGCAGCTTCTTTCTCGACCGACGAAAGATGTTTTCGCGTAAGATCAAAGAGATTTTCATCGCGATGCACATGGAAGAGGTGCTGACAAAAGAGCAGATTTTGATGCTCTATTTGAACAAAATGGAATTAGGGCATCGCGCATTTGGCGTGGGCGCTGCGGCTCAAGTATATTACGGAAAAACGCTTTCCGATCTCAATCTTGCCCAGCTAGCAACCATAGCGGGTTTATATCAAGCGCCTTCCAGGCTAAACCCCATTAGTAATCCGGATGCATCAGTAAAGCGGCGACGCATCGTATTGTTGCGAATGTTGGATGAGGGATATATCACAAAAGAGCAATTCGACCTTGCCTCGAACGCGCCTGTAACTGCGAAGAAACACGGAGCGGACATTGATTTAGATGCGCCTTACCTGGCCAAGTTGGTCTATACAGAAATGGTTGAGCGTTACGGTAAAGATATCGCAGAGACCAGCGGATTTAATGTCTATACGACTGCGCACTCCATGTACCAGGCATCAGCGCAAAAAGCATTATCTCAAAACTTGTATGATTACGACGAAAGACACGGGTATAGAGGTGCGATTGGGCAGCTTTGGGGGACAATAGTTGACGAAGAGCAGACTGCACTTGATGGCGACGTTGAAACCATTGTAAGAGAAGAAACTGCTTCTGAAACAGTTGATGGAGCGACTATCGAGACAGCAGCAGAACAAGGCTCGCTAACACCTGATTCTCATGAAGAAATCGATCTCGCGCTTGCTGAAATACCTGAATTAGGGTCACTCATCGCCGCTGTGGTGTTGGAAGTCTCTGAGAATAACATTTTTGTGCGAACGCTTTATCACGAAAGATTGGAGATTACGTGGGAAGGCCTTGATTGGGCGCGTCGCTATATAGACGACTATAAGCAGGGCCCTGAACCTGAAACCGCCGCTGATGCAGCTGCGGAAGGAGAATTGATTTACATAAGGCAACGTGAAAAAGACGATGTATGGCAATTGAGTCAGTTGCCTATTGCCAGTTCAGCTTTTGTCGCACTGAATCCATTGAATGGCGCTGTAGAAGCGGTTGTCGGCGGCTTTTCGTTCTATCAAAGCCAGTTTAATCGCGCCACGCAGGCAAAAAGGCAGGTGGGTTCAAACATCAAACCATTTATCTACGCTGCGGCGTTGGACAACGGATATACATTAGCCAGCATTATTAATGACGCGCCCATCAATCAATGGGATGCCAATTCCGGTATTGCGTGGCGACCACAAAACAGCCCCGCCATCTACGATGGGCCTATTCGAATGAGAACAGCGCTGGGTAAATCAAAAAATGTGGTGTCTGTCAGATTACTTCGAGGTGTAGGGCTTTCACAGTCACGAGAGTATCTTACTAAATTTGGCTTTTTGAGAGATGAAGTTCCGCCAGATGAGACCATGTCCTTGGGTTCGGGTGCACACACCCCAATGGAAGTTGCAACGGCAATGGCAATTATTGCCAACGGCGGGTTTGCTATTGAGCCGCATGTCATCCAGCGAGTGGAGAATCTAGAAGGTGAAGTTCTATACGAGGCCGAGCCGACATACGCATGTGACCCTTGTGAACTGGATACCGCAGATGAACAAGAAGAAGCCGTCGAAATTGACATCGAAGCCCTGCTAGCGGCGCAGTTCAATCAATTGGAAAACGATGAAACTGCAGAAAAAGAGAAAGAGTCGGCGCCAAGAGTCATTTCTGAAGAAACGGCTTTTTTGATGCGGGAAATGCTCAGAACAGCGGCCAGAACAAATGGTCGATGGAATACCGATACCTATTGGCAAGGCACTGGCTGGCGAGCACGACACCTTTTGCAACGAACCGATATTGGCGGTAAAACCGGCACAACAAATGACTCTCGTGATACCTGGTTTACTGGGTTTGCACCGGGATTGGTGGCGACATCTTGGGTTGGATTTGATGACAACAATCAAAAATTAGGTCGTGCGACAAGAAACCAAAACATTATCAATAGGAATCCTGAAAAATTCAATTGGATTGGCAATGGCCTAATTGGTGCTGAGGACGGCGCTAAAGCAGCACAACCCGCTTGGATTTACTTTATGCAAAACGTCCTTGATGGCGTGCCAC
>JBCDMA010000034.1:0-19484 GCA_038744645.1 Pseudomonadota bacterium
ATACGGCCGCAAGTGCTACGGTAGCAGCCATTGCCCAATACCAGGGTTTTCTAGCGCGTTCTTTTGACTCGATATTGATACTTTGTCGAAGCAATAATTTTTGCGCTAAATTCTCAGGAACATCCACTCTGAGGGCGAGGGCTATATCGTTATCCAGCGTTTTCAACTCATCCCAAAATGCAAGTTTCTTTGGATCTTGTCTCGCTTGCATTACTACGTCGATATCTTTGGTGTGAGGATCAGCGTAAAGTGTGCGTCTGAATGCTAATTCATCCACTTGCTTTTACCACCACAGGTGAGTTTGTTGTCATTAATTCTTTTAGCTGGCTTCTTGCTCTGAAGAGTCGGGTCATAACGGTATTTTTATTCAAACCCAGTTGCTCTGCAATTTCATCACCGCTAAAACCCATCATGACTTGCATAACTAAGGGCTCTCGGTATTCATCACTGAGTTTTTCAATCGCAACACGCAAGTCACGTTTTTCGACCATTGAACCGCTTTCTTGTTTTTGATCAGCCACACTGACGTCGTCAATATCCACTGTATCAAAGGTTTTTCGCTCAAATCGACGGGCATTCTCTCGACGAAGAATCGTGATTAGCCATGCTTTTGCTGCAGCCTCGTCCTGCAGGCTGTCCAGAGATTTCCATGCGCGTAAAAAGGTCTCCTGAACAACATCCTCAGCAATAGCGCGGTCTTTAATTAGCCAAACAGCATATCTAAAGACATCAGCGTGGTATGCCTTTACCAAGGCTTCGTATTTTAATTGTTTTGTTTTCATGTTGGATAAGACCGAATCATCTTCGCAAATATTTCGAGGCATAAGTAAATTGTTATTAGTTAAGTGAGCTGTGCAATCCAGTGTGCTGCACAACTGTAAAAAATCCATTGAGTGTAAAATAAGTATAGCAACACATTGAAATTCGTCTTTAGCTAATTGCAGTTGGATAAAAAGTCAGTGCAGAAGGGTTGTTTGTCGATTTAAGACTTTCGCGTTGTAGTTTTAGTTTCTCGATGAATTGACTTTTATCTGTGTTAACCCCATTTAACGAGTATCGCGTTGACATCAATTCATTATATGTGTCGGTGATTTCTGCATTCCCAACAAGCATTAATCCTTGTTGGGCCGTTAATCGCGGTTTGCCAAGAACAATGCTTATCCAAGAAGCCAACAAATCCGGAACGTTATTGACTTGTTCATTATCTATTGCATGAATGAGCTCAGTCCAAGCCATTTCTTCTTCGTTGTTTTCTACTTTTTGAATAGGCTTGTTTACGGTTTTGTTTTTATTCTTAGTTACGGCTATGAGCGCGCCACTTAATACAAACACTAATGCAAGTAAGACTAAATGCAGCCAGTCGAAGAGCACAGCTGTTTTCGATTCTCGAACAATAGGCGTATTGTCACTATTCGCTTCAGCACTCTTTTGCTCTTCTTTCTCATCAACAGCAGGTGGGGCGTTAGGCAGCACCGCTGTACTACTGGGAACAACAGAAATACTTCTCGCGGGGATGGTGGCAAATTCTGTTTGACCTGTGATCACGTTAAACCAAGGCACCGTGATTTCAGGCAACACATATTGCCCTGATTGTTCGGCAATGATGGCGGTATTGACAACGCTCTGAGAAATGAGCTTGTTGTCGCGCTGTACCGTCGCTCGCTGTGGTTGTTCGGGATAGGTTTTAAAACTGGGATGGTACTTGGCTTCAATGGTTGGCAACTGTTCTTCCGTCAAACCTAATGCAGTCAATGTAATGGTTCTTGTTGCTGGTTCTCCAACTGTTAATCCCTGCAGACCGCCTTGCCAGTCTTCCTCAAGTACAACCTGCTCACTGGGTAACCAGGTAAACTGGTAGTTGTCGGGAATCGGCTTGACAGTAATCGCTTGTTCACTTCCCACCCGGGTTATGGTTTTTGTGCGATTAAAATAAGCAAAATTCTGACCCAGCCGACTGATTACGCGCGCTTCAAATACGGGACTATCGATGACAAAAGAACCGCTAGATTGGGGTATGACAGCAAAATTACGCTCAATAATGCGATATCTAACGCCATCAATGAGCTCTTCGTATTCGTTATCGTCGCCTAGTTTTTCTATGATGGCCCCCGAAAGCACTGGCTCTGATAAGGATCCGCTTTGTATGTCGCCAGCAACATAAATTTTTACTGTATACACAAGCTGTTGCTGCAGGTAAATCTCGTCATTGTTGAGCTCCGTGGAAAGGTAGAACTCTCTTGGCTCACTGGATGCTGTACCTGCAGGCATAACGCGCAACCCAATACTGTTGCTTTCGATACCAGCTAATGTGAATTTCGGGATAATAAATGTTCCTGCGCGTTTTGGGATTAGGTTTATTCTCCAGGTAACAGATGATGAGCGTAGACCATTGACAATTTGTGTAGAGCGACTCACCGACGGTGTATTGAACCTAAAATCATTGTTCAATGCTGAGAAATCAGGTTGATCATTGCCAATATCGCCCGTTGCAGTGACGATCAAAGTAACGGATTCATCAGCATTTATCGGATTTCTATCCAGTGAAGCTATTAGTTCAATAACACTTGCATGAGGCGCGGCGGTGGTGAAAACCAAAACGAATAAAATAATTAATCTATTCATACGGTTACCATATTTGTTGTTGCATCAACGGTGCTCCTTGTTGCCGTCGTTGTTGAGATTCTACGAGCATTTTTCGTTTCAGTAGAAAAGCGGGATCGTCAGGAATTTTGTTTAATAGCATTTGCATCTGGCGCATTTTCTCGCGTTCTTCAGGTGTCATTTGACTCGGGTCGATATTGCCCTGTACCACGGAATCTCTCGATTGTTGATCTTCAGTTTCTTGGTTTTGCGCATTCATACTATCTTGGCTGGGCTGCTGCTGTTCTTGTGCTTGTTGATTATCTTGCTGTTGGCTTTGTTTTGATTCTTGCTGCGCACTTTCATCGTTTTGATCAGCGTCCGCTGGTTGAGACTGCTGCTGTGATTGATTTTGTGCCTGCTCTTGATTTGATTGATTCTGTTGCGATTGTTCTTGGTTTTGCGATTGTTGCTGGCTGTCGGATTGCTCGTTTGATGTTTCTGAGTTTTGGTCTTGTTGTTGATTCTGCGATTGCTGGTTTTGCGCGTTGTCTTGGTTTTCCTGTTGCTCCAATAGGTCTTCGAGGAGCTTTTTGTTTGCGATAGCTTGGCTGTGGTCTGGCTGGTTGTTTATTACCTCTGAATACGCCGAGATGGCGCGTTGCAACTGTCCTTGATTGGCCAAACTATTGCCGAGGTTATAAAGATTGTCTACGCCCTCAAGTTGACCGTATAATTGACTGGCAGTTTCATAATCTCCTGCTTTGTAGGCAGCAGCGGCCTTCCAGCTTTTATCTACGAACTGCTCTTGTGCTTGTTGGAAAGACTCATTTTGGAAGTGTTTTTGGGCGCGTTGATTCTGATTCAGAAATAAAGTATCAATGGCACTTAGTTGAGTTTCAGGTGCGGCTATTTCTTGTTGTGCGATTGCTTCGGTTGATGGCCAGTGCATTAGCATTACCATTGCGCACAATACCATCCCCTTTCTAAAAAGCAGGGCGACCATCGGCAATACAACGAGAATCAGATATCCACCCATGTCTTTCCATAGATCGCCGGATCGTTCTTCATCGCTGGTTTCTACTTCCCTTGAAAAGATATTGTCCTCCAATACCATTGCACTTATATCACTATCATCTGCACTCATGCGTATCACTCTGGCTTGACTGTTTACCAGCGCACGATTGAATAAAAATGGGTCAACTTTTGGGATCACAATATTGCCCACGTTGTCCTTTAACAGTGTACCATCAGCTTGTGCTATCGGCGCGCCCCGTTCGGTGCCAATTAAAAGTACAGAGAGTCTGACAGTATTTTGGTCGAGAAATTCTCTTATCAACTCAATATCTTCAATTGCGATGCCATCTGTTAGCCAATAAATATCTCCCTGCGTATACCCGGCATTCTCTAATAGCTGTTTGGCTTCCACTAATGCCGCATACGGATTACTCCCCAGTACGGGCATGATTTCAGGACTGAGGCTGGGAATAAGATTTTTGATATTTTCAATATCTTCTGTGAGTGGACTGATGGTAAAGGCATCGCCAGCATAGGCAACTAAAGCGATCTCTCCGTCGTCGATGCGCGCGAGTAAATCAAGTGCCTTGAATCTCAATCGCGTCAATCGGTCAGGGGCCACATCTGATGCACGCATCGATAATGACATATCGGCGAGTATGACTTTACCTGATTGGGATTGATACACGGGTTGGGGCAGTTTTTCCCACGTGGGCCCTGCGATTGCAAGACATGCAACGCACCAAATAAGCGCTAATAGCCAGTATTGCGATCGGCTTTTGTGTTGTTTTGACTCAATGAGCAAAAAGGATTGCAAGTGAGCAGGTATGTAAGATCGCCATTGCGTTTGATTTTGCTTGAATAGATACAATAAATAACTTAGAACGGGCAATATAAGTAGACCAATCAATGCGATTGGGCGCAAAAACTGAAATGCTTGCCAATCAATCATATGCCACCTGCAGCATTGCGTCCGTTGACTTGGGCATTGCGACGATGAAATACCATCTTAATTATGCGATAACAGGCCATTAAGAAGCTGATGACTAATGCAGCGCCTAGGGGCCAGTAATACAGTGCTTGTTGCGGGCGCATTTTTTCATTTCCAGCTTCAACAGGCTCTAGCAAATCAAGCTGTTGATATATTTGTACTAAAGACTGTGTATCTTGCGCTTTAAAAAACTGCCCCCCTGTTTTTGATGCTATCTCTCGCAAGCTTGCTTCATCAAATTCTGCGCCTGCAGAAGGCATGCTAAATCCAAACATTGAGCGCTGATTGCTGCCGACACCAATCGTATATATGGTCACCTGATTCTCAACTGCCAGCTGCAACGCCTGTTCGGGGGTAACATTTCCAGCGGTATTGCGACCATCTGTCAACAAAATCAAGACGCGATTTGATGCATCTCTCAATCTAAACCGTTTAACGGCAAGGCCAATAGCATCGCCCACTGCTGTGTTGTCACCGACCAAACCGATGAGTGACTCATTGAGAAGGGTTTCAACCGTTGTACGATCATAGGTTAAGGGAGCTTGAAGGTAGGCCGTGTCGGCAAATAATATCAAGCCCAAGCGGTCACCCACGCGTCGTGCAATAAAGTCGCCCAAAACGAATTTAATCATGCTCAATCGGTCAACAGGTTGGCCACGAATTTCCATGTCGCGCGCTTTCATACTGCCAGACAGGTCCACTGCTATCATTAGGTCACGACCCTCGGTCGGAATAGCAATTGGTTCACCAAGCCACTGTGGACGAGCAGCGGCACAAACCAGTAGCAACCAAATGAGCGTAAGCGGCAAGTATGACAGCACATTTGCGCGTTCTGCGTTTGCGTACTTAGCGACAAATGCACTGGTGCTGGGCACTTTTAACGCAGTGTTTTCCTTTTCTTCCTTCGCGGGCAGCAAATAGTATGCGAGTAACGGCAGTGGTAGCAAAATGAAAGCCCAAAGAAAAGTAAACTCAAACACTATTTCGGTTTTCCTTGAATCATCCACTCGGCTTTCACCCAAGACACCGCATACTCTTTGATTGTAGTGTTGTCTATCTTAACGACGGAAGGGTCATAGACACCTTTATGAACGTTAAATAACACGTCCAATGCTTTCGGGTCTTTTTTTACAAAGCGGCTTTGCGCTAACACGTCCTTCCATTGGTCGCCTACCTGCGCAAGAGTCGCTGTTTCAGATTTGGCCACAGGCTGTTGTTTTATTCTCTTTTTGTCAGCAGCCAATTTTAAGGCTTTTTGGACATTGAGAAGGAAATGAGGATCATCGTCATCGAGTCTACTTATATACATGATCAGTTCGCGAATAAAGCGACGATAGTCTCGAGATTTCAACCGTTTGTATATCAACCAGCCACACAAGCATAAAACACAAAGCCCAAGACCAATTATTATCCAATATGCGGGCGCCAATGGCCAAATTGAAACGGATTGCGGGAGTTGAATATCTTCAAGTTGAGATAGTGGATTCATAGTGGTTGGCCTACCACATAGCCGTTTTTATTGATCGTCAGTTGTTCTGTAAGCGGTAACCCGCAGGATATTATTTTAAGCGCAATACCAAGCTCAGAAAATCTGTTTTTCAGTGTCTTTCGATGTTCTAGCGAGCGCTGATGATATTGACTGTTGGACTTGACATTTGAAAAATCGATTGTTTGACTGACAGTGCCGTCGGTCACATTAAGAGAGAGATGGTTGTTGGATGTGGGTAACTCAATTTCAAAAGGGTCAAAAATTTGATTTGCTGATATTTCGCAATGCCTTGCCATGGTTCCCACTATATCAAAGTGGTCCTGATGAAACTGGCTGAAATCGCTAATCAAGTGAATTAGGGCTCCGGGTTTACTAACAAACTGTAATCGTCGCAGTGCACCTAGTGCTGTGTTCTCTCGATGATCTTGTGAGGACAATTTATGGTTTTGAACCAAAGCATCAATAATACCAAGAATGCCTCGGTTGCGTGTTTTTGGTTTTATTTCTACATCGATTGTCTCGTTGAAAATAACGCCACCAATTTTATCACCGCGCTTTATCGCACTGAATCCCAATAAGGCAGCAAGATGTGAGGCTTGGATGCTTTTTAACAAAAGCTCGGTGCCAAAACGCATTGTATTACTCAAGTCTACGTAGACAAATACGGGACGTTCGCGCTCCTCGCGAAATACCTTTGTATGCGGTTTGCCCGTGCGGGCAGTCACTCGCCAATCAATACTTCTAATGTCATCACCAGGTTGGTACGATCGTGCTTCATCAAACTCCATGCCTCGTCCTTTAATGGCTGAGCGCTCAATGCCCGCTTGCAAATTTGATGTGCGTTTGTTGGGTTGGAGTTTTATTGTATTTGCAAGTGTTCTATAACGCATGAGTTCGGCATGGTCGAGTGTGATGCCATCACACTCTAATTCGCCAAGATACGCAGAAATTGATTGATAATCTAACATAGGTAATACGCTACCATAGGTCAGGGTACGGGCACTATATTCTTTATTTGATCAATGATTTGATTATGCGTTATCCCTTTTGCCTGTGCGTGATAACTCAAAATCAACCGGTGACGCAAAACGTTGGGTAATACAGTTTGTACATCATCAGGTCCAACAAAATCTCTTCCTTCAAGCCATGCGTTGGCCCTTGCACATTTTTCAAGTGCGATTGTCGCGCGTGGACTGACACCCAATTCAATATTCGCCGAAAGGTCATTTGAGTATTTATCAGGCTCTCTGGTCGCAATCACGAGCTGAACAATATAGGTTTCGATGGCTTCACTTAAATACAAATTGAGCACTTCTTGACGCGCCATTTTTATGTCTTCTTGAGAAATCTTGGTAACATTAGGCGGGAGTTTTCCAGATATTTCGTCGATTGACTCACCTCGCGTTAATCGTAGGATTTTAACCTCCGTTTGGGTGTCGGGGTAATCGATCTCGACATGCATTAAAAACCGGTCAAGTTGCGCTTCTGGCAAGGGATAAGTGCCCTCCTGTTCAAGCGGGTTTTGTGTTGCCATAACTAAGAAAAGTTCGGGCAAAGGGTAGGTTGTTCCACCCACAGTAATTTGCCGTTCTGCCATCGCCTCTAATAATGCAGCTTGCACCTTCGCTGGTGCACGATTGATTTCGTCAGCGAGAATAAGATTGTGAAATAACGGGCCTTTTTGAAAGATAAACTCACCGGTTTCAGGTCGATAAATGTCTGTGCCAGTAAGATCAGCAGGGAGTAAATCCGGAGTGAATTGGATGCGGTGAAAATTAGCGTCAATGCCGTCAGACAAACTGTTTATCGCGCGTGTTTTCGCCAGTCCAGGCGGACCTTCGACCAGCAAATGTCCATCCGCAAGAAGCGAAATCAAAATGCTTTTTGTCAGCTGTTTTTGACCGATGACTTGCGAATCTAAATGCGTTTGAAGCCTTTGTAACTGAGTAGCTGCCATTCGTAATACGTTCCGATAAATTGTTTAAAACTCTGTGTCTCTTCGCTGGCGTCAATGGTTGACCCCATTTCCTATAATAGGTTCGATTCTTCTTTCATCAATAGGGTCTATTTATTTTATGAAAGATAAACAGACCCTCACTACGCTGCGTTATTTAATACAAATTTGTTTGCGTTTTGGTAAACAATTTGTTTAACTTTATAAAGTGGTCAGACCAGATAAAACAAAAAACCGTCTTTCGTTAGTATTGATGGGTATTAGTTGAGGAAAAATATGCCTAAGCCTAAGAAACAGAAACTCAAAACGGCATCGGGAGGAAGAATTGCGATTGTTGATGGATTGCGCACGCCCTTTGCAAAAATGGCGACGTACTTTCATGGCGTGCCAGCCGTGGATTTGGGCAAAATGGTCGTCAATGAACTTGTTGTTCGAAATGAAATTGATCCGTCGCTTATTGACCAGGTTGTGTATGGTCAGGTAGTACAAATGCCAGAAGCGCCTAACATTGCAAGAGAAATTGTATTAGGCACAGGCATGAGTGTTCATACGGATGCTTATAGCGTGTCACGCGCATGTGCGACCAGTTTCCAGTCAACGGTAAATATCGCTGAAGCAATGTTAGCAGGCAACATTGATATTGGGATTGCGGGTGGGGCAGATTCTACGTCCGTTTCACCGATAGGGGTATCTAAGCCACTGGCCAGGTCGCTGGTTGATTTGCAAAAAGCAAAGACGCTCACTCAAAGATTCAACATATTTAAAAAGCTGAAGTTTAAGGATTTACTCCCAGTGCCACCTGCAGTGGCCGAGTATTCAACTGGGTTATCAATGGGACAAACGGCCGAGCAAATGGCCAAAACTCACGATATATCTCGTCAGGACCAAGATGAATTAGCGCATCGTTCACATTCCAATGCTGCGCATAATTGGCAAGAGGGTAATCTTGATAAAGAAGTTATGACAGCCTACTCAGCACCTTATGCTTCAAGCTTTTCTAAAGATAACAATGTTAGATTTGATTCAACGCTTGCGAGTTACGCCAAGCTAAGTCCTGTTTTTGATAAAAAACATGGCAGCGTGACGGCAGCGAATGCTACTCCGCTAACAGACGGTGCGTCGGCGGTGCTGATGATGACGGAAAAGAAAGCCGAGGAGCTCGGCTATCAGCCGCTCGGGTTTATCAAAAGTTATGCGTTTGCAGCCATAGATGTTTGGCAAGATATGCTCATGGGGCCAAGTTATGCAACCCCTTTGGCGCTTGATAGAGCAGGCATGTCGCTCAGCGATTTGACGTTAATCGAAATGCATGAAGCGTTTGCCGCGCAGACACTTGCTAACGTCAAGATGTTCAATAGCACAACCTTTGCGAAAGAAAAACTCAACCGAACAAGTGCAACGGGCGAAATTGATATGGAGAAGTTCAACGTGATGGGAAGCTCTATTGCATACGGACATCCTTTTGCAGCGACGGGCACAAGAATGATCACTCAAATGTTAAATGCGCTACACAGACAAGGGGGTGGAACTGGATTGGTGACAGCGTGTGCTGCAGGTGGACTGGGTGCTGCAATGATAGTGGAGACCGAGTAATGAGTGCATTCACGCTAGAAAAAAAGGATCAGGGTATTGCAGTTCTTTCAATGGATGTACCTGGTGAGACAATGAATACGCTGAAAGCGAATTTCGTCGAAGAGTTCAAAACAATGTTGGACTACATTGACAACGATGATGATATTACCGGCGTGGTGCTGTCGAGCGGTAAACCGGATTCATTTGTAGCGGGTGCAGATATTTCAATGCTAGCCGCGTGCAAATCAGCTGAGGATGCACAACGACTTTCGACTCAGGGTCAGCAAATGTTTGACCGGATTGCCAATAGTAGTAAAACCTTTGTTGCAGCTATTCATGGTCCCGCTTTAGGCGGTGGATTGGAGTTAGCATTGGCTTGCGATTATCGGGTGTGTAGCGATAGCGACAAAACACAACTGGGTCTGCCCGAAGTTCAATTGGGGTTGTTACCTGGCAGCGGTGGTACTCAGCGTTTGCCTGCATTAATCGGCGTGCAACAGGCAATGAAAATGATGTTGACGGGCAGCGCGGCAAGAGCAAAACAAGCAAAAAAATACGGCATCGTCGATGATGTGGTACCAGTCAGTATCTTGTTGAAAGTTGCAATACAGTTGGCCAAACGACCGCTTGCTACGAGTAAAAACAAAAAGTCTCTGTTTAATACGCTGCTGGAGGACACATCTCCAGGTCGCAATATACTGTTTAAAAAGGTGCGGCAACAAGCCCTCGTAAAAACAAAGGGAAATTACCCCGCGCCCATGTATATCATCGATTGCATTGAAGCTGGTTTAGCTGATGCAAAGAAAGGATACGCGCTGGAAGCAGAGCTTTTTGGCAAACTTGTGATGACCAAGGAGTCTGAACAACTTCGCGAGATTTTCTTTGCGACCACCGACATGAAAAAAGAGCAGGGAATTACAGGAATCGCACCTCGACCGATAAGAAAAACAGGCGTTCTCGGTGGCGGTCTAATGGGAGGTGGCATTTCATTTGTAACCGCGACCAAAGCAGGTTTACCAGTCAGATTAAAAGACATTTCAACAGAGGGTATTGCTGGCGCACTCAAATACAGCTATGAACTGCTGAACAAGAAAGTGAAAAAGCGGTTTATGCGTAAGACGCAAATGCAATCTCAAATGGCGAATATCACGGGTTGTCTCGACTACAGCGGTTATAAACGACTAGATATTGTCATTGAAGCCGTTTTTGAAAATTTAGACTTAAAGCAGAAGATGGTTGCAGATGTTGAACAAAGATGTAATGACGATACCATCTTTGCATCTAACACCTCGTCAATTCCCATTGCAGATATCGCGTCAAAAGCCAAACGACCGGAAAATGTGATTGGTTTACATTACTTTTCTCCTGTTGACAAAATGCCGCTTGCGGAAGTGATCCCGCATGGGAAGACAAGTAACCAAGTGATTTCGGATACTGTCGCATTTGCCAAAAAACAAGGTAAAACACCCATAGTCGTAAAAGATGGCGCGGGCTTTTATGTCAACAGAATCCTTGCGCCGTACATGAGTGAAGCCGGTTTTATTGCGATGGAAGGACATCCCATTGATGTAATTGACTCGACGTTAGTCACCTTTGGCTTCCCAGTGGGGCCATTCAAGTTATTAGATGAAGTGGGTATAGATGTTGGCACTAAGATCATCCCAATTTTAGTAGAACGATTTGGTGACCGATTTACCGCGCCCGTTGCCTTTAATAAACTGCTGGAAAATGGGCGCAAAGGTAAGAAGAACAATGCCGGTTTTTATGCATATCAGGGTAAAACCCCAGGTAAGATGGTAGATGAGACTATTTATCCACTTCTAGGTATCTCTCCTGTGAAGAAATATGCAGAAAATACCGTTATAGAACGAACCACATTGTTGATGTTGAATGAGGCTGCAAAATGTTTGGAGGAGGGCGTTATTAGACAGCCGCGTGATGGCGATATTGGCGCTATATTTGGCATTGGTTTTCCGCCGTTCAGGGGAGGCCCCTTCAGATACATGGATGAATTGGGTATTGACTTTTTAATAGATCGACTAAAGCATTATGAGAAAGGTTATGATGAAAAGTATGCTCCAGCAAACATTTTGTTAGAGATGCAAACGAATAAAGAAAAGTTTTATAATTAGGTGCCTTTTCTGTTACTAAACTGTTAAAAAAACCGCTTTCGCGGTTTTTTTGTGATCTAATACTTATTATTCACACTTTTTATGATGGTATTCGCTATACTTATGGTTGTTCAGAAAGCGAGACTGATGTGTGAGACAACGCCATGATAGTATTGATGATTTTTACATTTTTATTGTTTGCTAGTTACTTTTACGTGGAGTCTACAATATACGCGATGAAGCGAAATCGTTGGTTGGTCGGTGGCCTAATTTTAGGGCCAATGCTATTCCCGATGTTTCAAATATCAAAGCACATCGCAATTAGAAAAGCTGCCGGTTTCAATAACCAATACATCACAGCTTAAGATAGCGCCAATCGCTTCCGATAGTCGCTTTTGACATTTCAATTTTCAAAAACTTAGCTTCACCCGTACTTTTTAAGCTTCATGCTCATGACATTTCATCTTTGTTTGTAAGATGACTTGTTTCTCATTTTCAAAAAGAAGCTTTTCACAATTTTGCCAAAAATCCTTTTCGTCCATTGCAAGCACAGTTTCTCTGAGCGCAGATGCATACGTGAGCGGTTCTGGGTTGTCAAAATGCAGCCAGATAAATCGTCCTAAAGAAGACGCGTTCTCAGTGGGCTGGTTAATTTGTTCGCATACCAGTTTTTGTAGTGAAGCAAAATCGATTCCTGTGGTTTTCGCTTCCTGAATCACCGTGCGTAGACCATCGATTATTTGCGTTTTAAGCATCTCGTTCTCAATGTTAGGCGATAGCGCGTATACCACGATGCCAGCGTGTTTTTCTATCGGTTTGTAGCCGACACCTAAATTATAACCGACTTTCCTTTTGTTCCTCATCTCTACAAAAAACAAAGGGCTTAGGAATGCTTCAATCATTAAAGAAAACGCTATTGGTCGGAGTTCAGACTCACACTTATCCGTCTCTCCAAACGACTGAAAAAGCATAAATGCTTGATCATCTGTATCGCTAGTTTCTATGACTTGATGATTAAGCCGAAAAGCATAGCTCGCTGTGCTAGTTTGGTTGCCGGTGAATGCAGGATCCTTGTCATTTAACTTGGGTTTAAATCGTTTATATATATGCTCTTTTAATCGATCGCCTAAAATAAGCGGCCAATTACCCACCATCAACGATTCTATTTCTACATTGGCAAAAAAGCGGTCTTGGTAGTGTTCAAAATCCGTAAATTCCAATGCATAAAGCGCATGTAGAAGGTTTTCTGGCCTAATCACAGAGCTGTGGACAACTTCAGAAAGTGATGAGAATAGTTTGTTAATTGGTTTTTGCCACAAGCTGCGATTTATTTTGTTTTCTACTTTGTGCTTTGCACGTTGAAAATCGGTTTCGCTTATGCGAAAACTCGTTACGTGGCTTAGTAACTCGTACATTAAGAGCAGTTGCCTATCGGTAAATCCACTTGTTTGTACGCTAATTCCGCGCTGATGTCCGTACACTTTAAAATATAAACCAGCGTCTTGTGTTTGAAAAAAGTATGTTTTCAGATAGTCCTGGACACATGCCAACCAGATTCTTTTGGCTACCGCTATGCTATCGCTTCCGTACATATCTTTAGAAATAAACGAGACGTAAATGTCCCCTAATGGTTTGTTGTCTCGATAGCAAAGCCAATAGTCCATGCGAAAAGCTTGCATGGTCCAGCGATAGTGAGAAGGGGCGTTACTAAGCGATTTGGAATTGGACTGGCAAGGCCTAAATACTTCTAAAGAAGATGGAAGGAACGTGTTCTGAGGTGCATGATTGAAACGTACATCGCACTGACTGGTCCGTTGGTCAAGCGTAACATCCTCTATCGCATACTCGACATTATAATGATCAGTCTTACGGTCAAAGTCTCCAGTACCAGTCAACGCATATATTGGCAGTTTCTGGTCTTTGATCTGTTTGAGAATGCAATGAAACCTATTCTGAACGTCACTTGAGTCAAGCGAAAAAAAACTGCAATTTGTCGTATCAGCGTGCATTCTTATTACCTCTGCCAACTCGACCGTTCTGTCCAATACATTCTTACGCTTTGCGAAGGAATGCTGCAAATCGATTTGTCTCTGTTTTTCTCTAAATCGCCATTGAGGTAATTTATCGACACTTATGAATGCAATGTAATCTTTAAATAGTCGGTATAAATCGACGATAGCCGTTTTACTCAATTGATGGGTAAGACTAAAGCAGAGCTGCACTTCCGCTTGTCTAGCGTCTTCAAATCCATGTTTTATTGAAAAATCAAGAATATCGTATTTGGTTTTTGCTACATCAATAAAGCCGCCGACATGTCGACTCGACAAGACTGTCTCAAACATGGTTAATGCGAGATTATCAAAGGCGTCGATTCTATGTTTATCTAAGATGATGCTAATTATGATTGCGCTCACCCTTGATTTAATTGATATGAGTTGGTTCTCAAACAAGGGTTTGAATGCAATCGATTTTGCCGGGCTTAAAGGTTCATTATTTGTTGGAAACGTTGCGAGTAGATCTTCCACGCTATCCACAATGTGTTGATGCGTTTTTTTCATCTCTGAATGATGATTGTCGGGTAGACTCATTGCTACCGACATATTGTTCGAAACAAAATGTCGTTGGTGGTACGACGCCAATTGAGATATAACGCGCTCTAACGGAAGCGCAGTCAATGTATGCCGATTTCCCATGGAAAAACGGTTGTATGGGTGCGTTTGACTGCACATTGACTTTTGTACTGAAGTCAATCGACGGATCTCGTCACTTTTCTTACTCGAAAACTCAGCATCAATTGCGGTAATTTCACTTCCCACATTTTGTTTATCAAATACGGGGAAAAGTAATTTACTGGCTAGCATCTCTATTGCTTGAAGAGCGATTGAGATTGGGCACAGCAAGTGAAAGTTGGTACTCAAATCATCGGTCCAAGCGTTGATATCACCTCCATTATTGTCAATAAACTCTGTCAACTGCCCAATTTGAGGAAAGCTTTTATTTGGCGCAAAAATACAATGCTCAAGCAAATGTGATAGCCCAAGCACCTGATCTTCTTCGTAAAATCGGCCCGCACCGATACTGAATGAAATCGAGACCATGGGGCTGTCATGATGAGTATCCACCGCAAGTCTTAAATTATTTTCCAACGTTTTGCTGTAAATTAGATTATCCTTTTGATTTGTTTATAAGCTTTAAACTGTTATCGTCAGGATGATGCGTTTCCTCCAGTCAAATACTAGCCAAGTAAAGTTAATTCGTCACATGTCGTTATACGAATCATATGTGCTTGTTATAAGCGACAATATGGTCGGCGATGAAGTTCCAAATGCAGGAAAAATATGAAGTTAATCATCATGCGTCATGGCGAAGCGGAGCCTTATCAAACCAACGATAAAGAAAGAAATTTGACGCGTTTTGGCAAAAATCAAGCGGAGTTTGCAGGTCGAAGGCTTGCGGAGTATTTGCAAAGTGGCATTGAAAAACCGCGGTTGGAAAACACATTAGTCAGTCCGTATACACGAACGCAGCAAACATTTGCTTGTGTTTCCAAAAAAATTGAAACAAAACGCAAGATTGACTGTGACATGATTGTTCCTGAGGGTGATATCGAACAGTTCGCTGATTATATTCAAGGGGTTTCTATGCAAGATGATGCGCCTGAAACGCTAATGATAATCAGCCATATGCCATTTGTAAGTCTGTTCGCTGATAAATTATGTGCCGGTTTCAATGGAAGAATTTTTTCCACTGCCGATATTCTAATCATTGAGTACGATAGTACTAGTCATACTGGGACTCAGTTGGCATTGTTACAGAGCATAAGTTGAGAGGCATAATCTTTTATGGCAAGGACTTCTTTACCGTCATTTTTACAGCTCGCATTGAAAGAGCATGTGATGGCGTCTGATATACATGATGATGAAGAAGTGAAAACGATCATGCGTAAACTTTCTGCGCTCGACGAAAAATTAGAACAAATCAAAGAACAAGTGCGTGTTAATCGTGCCCAGCGTAACAGCGACTAATTATCCCAGATTACCTCTACTTTGTTAATCTGTTGCTCGAACTTCTGGATCCAAATAATATTTAGGTAGGATCCTAACGGTCTTTATCATGTTACCGTTGATATCAATAATTTCGACGGGATAACCCGCTAAACGCAAGCTAATGTTGTTCTCTGGGATATCTTCCAAAAATTCAAGAATAAGCCCGTTCATCGTTTTAGGGCCATCCGTCGGGAAATGCCATTTCATCTCTTTATTGAGCTCACGTACATTCGCACCACCGTCAACCAAGTAGCTACCGTCCTGTTGTTTTACGGCTTCTTTGCTATAGTCGGGCAGCATCGTTGTCGTATAGTCGCCAACAATTTCCTCCAAGATGTCCTCGAGCGTGACTAGGCCCTGAATATCTCCGTATTCATCAACAACTAATCCGATGCGTTCGCGTTCTTGCTGGAATTTGAACATGAGTTTGTGTAATGGTGTAGATTCGGGCGTGTAGTAAATTTCTTTTACTGCTCTTAGCATAGTGGCTTTTGTGAATTGGTCTTTAGACAGCAATCTCAATGCATCTCTTAAGTGCACGAAACCTACTGAGTCGTCGATTGAATCTCGATATAACAATACGCGCGTGTGTTGAGCATGCGTCAGTTGCCGTTGAATCAATCGCCAATCATCATTTATATCGATAGCAAAAATCTCGCTTCGCGGCACCATGATATCTTCGGCGGTGACATTTTCTAGTTCTAGAATACTCACTAGCATATCTCTGTGCTTTTTAGGGATTAAATTACCTGCTTCGTAGACAACAGTGCGCAACTCGTCTTGTGAAAGACCATCTACTTCGGTATTGATTTGTCGAAGCCCAAAAAGATACAGGATCCCATTCGTAACTGTATTTATCCCCTTTACTAATGGCGTCATGATGATGAGCAGTGGGATTAGGATAAATGAGCTTGGGAAGGCTACTTTTTCAGGGTATAGAGCAGCGTAAGTCTTGGGTGTGACTTCGGCAAATACCAAGACGATGATTGTCAAACCCACAGTGACAGCAATAGGGCCATAAAAATCGCCAAAAATGCGAACAAACAATATGGTGGCAACCATGGTTGCTGCAATATTAACGAGGTTGTTGCCAATAAGAATGAGGCCTATGAGGCGATCAGGGCGTTCAAGTAATTTGCTTACCCGATTTGCGCCGCTATTCCCCACTTTTGATAAATGTTTGAGACGATAGCGATTGATGCTCATTAAGCTTGTTTCTGAGCTGGAGAAATAAGCGGAAAGCACAATCAGAACCAGCAGGATGAGGCATAGCGTAGTATCAGAAAGCTGGTCCAACGTTTACATGCCTAATATGACTTCTTGCACTATTCGCGATCCGAAATAACTCAATGATAAGAGCGTGATCCCTATACCATTTAACCATATAGCGCTGCGCGTCTTCATGCCCTTGAGTTTGTGAAAAATCAATGATGATACGAAAACACCCAACGCGAGTGTCGATAAAACGGTTTTATGCGCATAACCGTCGGCAAACATGCTCGGCATGAATGCAAAACCAGACGCAAGCGCCAGTGCCAAAATGAGTGTGCCAATTGTCATCAATTGATAAAGAATATGCTCCACTGACATCAGTGGCGGCAAATCGTCACTCAATAAACTACGGCGTTTGTGTTTCAGCTGGTAATTGATATAACCTAATTGCAGTGCATACAGCATGGCGATGCCGAGAAAGCCGAAAGCCAGCATGGATATACTGATGTGCACAATCATACCGCCGCTCATCTGTGCACTTAAGTCAGTTGTTGTCGGGATAAGCAAATGTAGACATGTGAATAACGCCGCGCTGATACTAACAATCGGCAGAAATACTAGATTTTTAATATAGCGATTAGCCACCAGCATGCTGAAGGCAATTAGCCACGCAACGACCAGGAGCACAAAAGCGAGGCTGAGCTTCTGCTCTTCAAGTCCTTTTATTGTTAGCAGTATTGTCATCAAGTGACATACGAGCGCAGCAACTAGTAGTGAAATAGGCACTTTAGTGCTTTCTGCGCTGTGCTTAAAAAAACGACGCAAAAGTAGACCAGCTGACGCAAGATAGCAAACGATGCTGGGAACGGAGGCGGCAATTATGAGTGCCATTGCTAAATGATAGCCCTAGACAAAAGAAATCTTCATTATTTAACTATAAAACAAAGCAATTAGAGTGCAAAGCTTATGTTTGTGTGTTCGCTATTGTATACTTTTGCGCAGACATTTTGCACATTCATTTGAGAGTTATGTTTCAGAATTTAACAGACAAGCTTGGACAAACGCTAAAAAACATTAGTGGCAAAGGTAGACTCACTGAGGACAACATTAAAGACACATTGCGAGAGGTGCGCATGGCGCTTCTCGAGGGCGATGTTGCTTTGCCGGTCGTTCGAGATTTTATAGCAAAAGTAAAAGCGCGAGCAGTGGGCACGGAAGTCAGTAAGAGCCTTAAGCCCGGCCAAATGTTTGTCAAAATTGTTCAAGATGAATTGGAAGAAGTACTGGGCAAAGAGACGGTTGGATTGAATCTCGCAGCAACTCCTCCTGCGGTCATCATGCTTGCGGGTCTACAAGGTGCGGGTAAAACAACAAGCGTCGGTAAACTATCTAAATTCTTAAAAGACAGAGAAAAGAAAAAAGTGCTTGTTGTCAGTGCGGATGTGTATCGCCCCGCTGCAATCAAGCAATTGGAAACACTGGCTAGCGATGTCGACGTGGAATTCTATCCGTCGTCGATTATGCAGCGCCCGGTTGATATTGTTGATGCTGCGATAAACCACGCAAAACTCAATTTCCACGATGTCCTCATTGTCGATACTGCAGGCCGATTAGCCGTCGACGAAAAAATGATGGATGAAATAAAGCAGCTACATGCTGCGGTAAAACCGGTTGAAACGCTCTTTGTCGTTGATGCCATGACGGGACAGGACGCCGCAAATACAGCAAAGGCGTTTGGTGAAGCACTGCCGCTCACCGGTGTTATCTTGACAAAAGCAGACGGTGACGCGCGAGGCGGTGCAGCGCTTTCTGTTAAGCACATCACAGGCAAACCTATTAAGTTTCTCGGGATGGGCGAAAAACTAGATGCGTTGGAACCATTCCATCCCCAGCGCATCGCGTCTCGAATTCTAGGGATGGGCGATGTTTTAAGCCTAATCGAAGAAGTAGAGCGCAAAGTTGATAAAAACAAAGCACAGCGACTTGCAAAGAAAGTCCAAAAAGGGAAAGGGTTCGATTTGCAGGATTTTAAAGAGCAACTCGAACAGATGCGCAACATGGGGGGCATGATGGGGATGCTTGATAAGTTACCTGGCATGGGAAATATGTCAGCCAAAATCAAAGAACAAGCCAATGACAAGCAGTTTGTGCAAATGGAAGCCATCATTAACAGTATGACGCCTGGTGAGCGACGTAAGCCAGATATCATTAGAGGCGCGAGAAAACGTCGCATAGCGGCGGGGTCGGGCACGCAGATCCAGGATGTTAATCGCCTGCTTAAACAATTCACCCAAATGCAAAAGATGATGAAAAAAATGGGTGGCGGCAACATGAAAAAAATGATGAGAGGAATGGGTGGGATGATGCCACCCGGTGCTGGTGGTATGGGCGGCCTAGGTGGAATGGGTGGTTTCCCACCCAAAAGGTAATGGCTGATGTAGCGCTAAAGCGAGTGTAGACCATGCGTTTTTTTAAATGGTTTGGTTTCTTTTGGTGCAGTGTTCTATGGTCA
>JBCDMA010000035.1:0-19425 GCA_038744645.1 Pseudomonadota bacterium
CAAGCATTACTCACCCGTCCGCCACTCGTCAGCTAAGTGCAAGCACTTACTGTTACCGTTCGACTTGCATGTGTTAGGCCTGCCGCCAGCGTTCAATCTGAGCCATGATCAAACTCTTCAATTAAAATCGAAATTGCTTTGATTATCCACAAGAACCGCTGAAGGCTCTCTCTCAAGAACTGTCAACTTCTCATAAATAACGCAAAGACTTATACAAATAAATTGTCGTTGTGACACTCTTACGAGTGCCCACACAGATTGTCTTGCTAAATTGTTAAAGAGCGTTTTTTTGCTGTTAAAGTCTATCGCCTAATTCCATTACTTCGTCTATTTGAAACTAGTATTATCTTGCCGGCATTTGGCATTTCTGTTGCATTGCGTCGTAGGCTGAAAAATATCTTTGTCCTACATCCGGTTACTATCCCTTAGCAGCGAGCGCGCATTCTACAGACCTAAGGTTTTAGCGCAAGACTTTTTTGAAAAAAAAGTGAAATAATTTAACTCCATCGTCAATATGATTGATAATCCATTTATTCAAATTTAGATTAGTTTTGACAAATGTAGGATCAGTACATGCCCATTAAAGAATACAAAGGGGTCTTACCAACAATTGGTGAACGCGTATTTGTTGAAGAAACATCAATATTATACGGCGATATTAAAATCGATGAAGATTCAAGCATCTGGCCATTGGTAGCAGCACGAGGGGATGTGAACAAAATACGAATAGGCAAACGAACCAATATACAAGATGGTTCCGTTCTTCATGTCACTCGTCAATCAGCTAGCAACCCTAATGGTTATCCTTTAATCATTGGTGACGATGTTACCGTAGGCCATCTGTGTATGTTACATGGATGTACGTTAGGTGATCGAATACTTGTCGGAATGGGCGCTGTTATTATGGACGGCGCCGTTGTGCAAGATGACGTTTTTGTCGGCGCGGGTAGTCTAGTTGCGCCAAACAAGACACTTGAAAGCGGATTTTTGTATGTAGGTAATCCAGCAAAAAAAGTAAGGCCATTAAAAGAGAAAGAAATGGAATTCCTAACGCAGTCGGCTAACAATTATGTAGAACTTAAGAATGATTACCTTTAGTTTTCAGTGCTTGGACAACAGTATTGAGGTCTGGCGATAAATCAAACCAGACTCTAAAGCTTTCTGCGGCCTGTCCGACAAGCATGCCGATCCCATCAATTGTTTTCTCGACGCCGACGCGATTAGCGTATTGCATAAATGCGGTCGGCTCGTCCAAGTACACCATGTCGTAGCACACTTTAGCAGAAGACAGTATTTCGTCTTTAATCTCTGGAACTTTTCTGGAAAGGCTGAGTGAAGTAGCATTGATAATTAAATCATACTTTTGCGTCTCATTGAAAAGCGACAGATTCCAATCACTATTCGTTTTCAGTTGATCAATCATCTGTTGGGCTTTTTCAACGGTACGATTCGAAATATCCAGTTTTTCAATGCCCGCATCAAATAACGCTGGGATGCAGCCTTGAGCAGCGCCACCGGCACCGATGAGTAAAACGTGCAGACCGTTGATATCGATATTATGTCGTTTAAGATCCCAAACTAAACCCCGGCCATCGGTATTGTCACCGTAAACAATGCCTTTTCGTTTATACAACGTATTCACTGCGCCCGAACGCAACGCATGCGGACTCAACTCATCTGCATAATCATATGCCCGTTGCTTAAAGGGCAATGTGACATTTGCACCTATAGCACCAGCCTTCGTGAAAAACGCGGCAACCGCATCTTCAAAGGATTCAAGTCCGTCAGTACATTTGTCATACCGCAAATCCAAGTCAAATTGTTTTGCAAACAAACTATGTATAAGTGGAGACTTAGATTGACTTATAGGATTGCCAAATACTCTGCATAAATTCTTCATAAACAACGTCTAAGACCGGATGTCACAAAAAATCACAATACTATCATGCTTTATCGTTAGGCCAATTTATTTGGATAGAAACAATACAGAAGAACAGAATATACATCTGATTATTATATAAAAAACCCCAGATAATACGCTGGGGTTTATTGGGGGAGGCATTGTCGGTGTCTAGAATTTGTACCCTGCGGATATAGTGTAGACAAAAGGATCTATATCCACTGTCTCAATAGACCCAGTGGTGGCTATCGCGGGCACGCCAGCGATATCAAAGGTTGCATCCGTTTCAATATCGATATAGCGCACTGACGCGTTAACATAGATGCCATCCGAAACTTCGTAATCGAACCCGACCTGGAAGGTCAACCCAAATGAACCATCCAGATCCAAATTAGAAACGGTTGCTGCAGCACCTAAATCATTCTGCGTTAACGTTTCGATTGTGGTTACTGCACCATCATCAAAGTCTTCATCGAAAAAAATCGTGTAGTTTAAACCCGCACCGACGTAAGGCTGAAATTTTGATGATGAATCAAGGAAAAAATAGTTTGCTGTAAGTGAAGGCGGTAAATGAGACGTTTCGCCCAGCTTACCTGCGACAAATTCAATATCGTGCTTGAATGGTGTAGCGGCCAATAACTCAACATTGATATTGTCAGTAACAAAGTATGCTATGTTTATACCTAGCTGCGTGTTGTTATCAACATCCACAGTAAGAGAAGTTCCTACGGACGGCAGCGCTTGCCCTAGGTCTAAATCGCCTGCGAGGATCGGTGAGCTGCTTGCATCTGGAGACACATTAGTCAGTCCTACTCTAAGCAGCCAATCTCCTTTTTCATATGCAAATGTGTTAGTTGAAAGTCCAAGTGTCCCTATCAACGCCAATGTAAGTAATGATTTTTTCATGTATTGCACTCCTTATGTTTGGAGTGCATTTTACATATTGAGTGCAGGTAAACTTTAATCTAGATCAAGTATTCAAACCATTGATTTTTATTGGTTTTATTTATTGATCAATATCAAACTTTGGTTACAAATGAGGGTTGAAATCTTAAATTTCCAACCAATTTAATGGCTTCAAATACTTAACCAACTCAGCTTCAAGACTATTTGTATCGGGAGTGTAGTCATATTCCCATCTCGCCAAAGGCGGCATAGACATGAGTATTGACTCCGTTCTTCCCCCTGTTTGCAAGCCAAAAAGTGTTCCGCGGTCGTAAACCAAGTTAAACTCTACATAGCGTCCACGCCTGTATAATTGAAAACTTCTCTCTTTATCACCGTAATCCAAATGCTTGCGTCTTTCAGTGATAGGGACATACGCATCCAGATAGCCGTTACCAACTGCTTGCATAAATGCAAAGGATTTTTCGAAGCCCCATTCATTTAGGTCATCAAAAAAGAGTCCACCAATACCTCTCGTTTCGTTCCTGTGTTTGAGAAAAAAGTATCGATCACAGTAAGCTTTGTACTCATCGTATACCTCGATACCAAAAGGATCGCATAGCGCTTTTGCAACGCTATGCCAGTGTTTTGCATCTTCCTTAAAAACATAGAAGGGGGTTAGATCAAACCCACCGCCAAACCACCAAATCGGATCTGCATTTTCCTTTTCTGCAACAAAAAATCTTACGTTTGCATGTGACGTCGGGACATAAGGGTTGTGCGGATGTATAACTAGTGAAACACCCATCGCTTGAAATTGACGCCCCTCAAGCTCTGGTCTTGCAGCTGTTGCTGATCGTGGCAGTTCACTGCCAAAAACATGTGAAAAATTAACGCCTCCTTGCTCAATCATCGCGCCATTTCGCAAGACACGCGATATACCACCGCCGCCTTCTTGACGTTCCCAGGTATCTGTTAAAAAATCTCCATTGCCATCAGCAGACGAAAGTGTATTGCAAATATTATCTTGCAGACCTAATAGGAATGACTTTACTTTATCAATGTTTGATGCGGAGAAATCAGATTTTTTCATTGTCATACACTACCGTATTCTTTCCATTGTTATTGCGTTAATAATCGCGCTAGGTTTGGCTTGATTACCAAGTTGACCATCTATTAATTTTACTTGACTAGAAAAATAGTCGATTACTTCTTGCTGCGTTCTCGCTGGCGGCATACCGCCGATGTTAGCACTTGTCGAAACAAGCGGACTTGAGACCGATTTGCACATGTCTCTAACAAGCTCGTGTGTGGTGATTCTTACTGCTACTAAGTCTGAGCCTCCACTGATCCAATTTGGTGTTTTTGGGCCTTTTGGTACTAGCCAAGTGAAGGGACCTGGCCATGTTTCTTCAATGCGTTGCATTGCTTCTTTGGACAGAAGAGAAATTTCGATAAAACCACTAAGCTCTTTGACGTCTCCGGCAATCAGGATTACACCTTTTTCGATCGGCCTCTGCTTGAGTGACAGAATATTGTCCATTGCAGAAGCGTTAATTGGATCGCAACCCAGACCGTATACCGCTTCAGTTGGGTAAGCGAAAACACACCCTTGTTCAAAGTCCTTTTTGAATTGGGTCGCATCAAACTTCATGGATATTCCTCAAAATTAGCATAGCGCTTATGGCGATAACAGCTTAGCTGGAGATGTCAAACGTCTGCATCTGGATTTTCTATGGGCATTGCACATTTTTTATTCCCGCAAATCAACTGGTTACCCTCATCTAACTCGATAAGCATTGTATACCCGCAAGCCTCGCACGTCTTTTGAATAGGTTTATGATTAGTTAAGAACTTACACTTCGGGTAGTTATCACATGCATAGAAGTATTTACCATACTTATTTTGTCTCTTCTTGAGTTCACCTACATTGCATTTTGGACAGAGTACGGTGTCTTGTTCATCTGTGTCCGATGATGTTCTTTGTTGCTGAATAAAATGGCAGGAGGGGAAACTTGTACAACCGATGAACATTCCAAATCTGCCGTTTTTTACCGCGAGCGGGCTAGAACAGAGAGGACATTTGCTATCATCCATGACTTTTAACGTCTTTATTTCGTCTTGATGCAAGTTCTCAGCGTAGTCACAGGCAGGATAATTTGAACAGCCAACAAATGCAGTTTTCCCCTTAAACTTCAAGTGAAGGCTAGCATTGCACTTTGGGCAATCACCATAGCTTATTGCTGTAGCAGATCTTTTCTCAAAAAGACTGGCATCAATTTTAGACATCTGTGGCTAATGCAACAGACCGTCTGGAACCTCGAATAGGAGCTCTTCCATCTGCTCATAAGCTTGTTCTTTCCCAGGAACGTTAAACAGCACCATTAACACTACCCATTTCAAGTCAATCACGCAAAACTCTGTGGAATCTAGTTCCATGACGCGGTCGATAACCATTTCTCGCGTGTTTGAGTCAAGGACATGAATACGCTCCAAGAACAGAATAAAACCTCGACATTCAGTATTTAAGCGTAACTGCTCATTGTAAGTGTAGATTCGGGTGGAAGATGGTTGAACCGCGTCTGACAGGTAGGGATTCTGGGCAGTTTCTTGTAAGTCTGCAAGTCGTTCTAACCAGTCCAATGCCTTATAGATTTCATCGCCATGAAACCCTGCTCTGACTAATTCTTCAGTCAATGCTTCATGGTCAGTTTGTATTTCTGTTTCGTGATAAACCAAGTTCTCAAACAGATACATGAGGATATCGAACATTTTTAACCCCTCAATCTTATGTAGCCATCTGGTGTGGAGGCTACTAAACCACGCAACTCATATTCTAATAATTGTGTTAATACATCTGTTACTGATGTACCGGTGCGTTTCGCAATCAGATCAACTGAAGTAGCGCTATCTCCAACACTAACCAACAATGGATCGCTTGCCAAGTCCATATTATGTTTTTTTTCATTATCTTGGACGAAAGCACTATATTGTGAAAATTCAGCAATACTTGACAAAATATCTTCACACGATCTTATTGGCGTCGCACCATCTTGTATTAAAAAGTGAGAAAGCTCGCCATTTACATTCAGTATACTGCTCGGTACCGCCAACACTTCTTTATTTTGTTCGATAGCAAATTTTACCGAGACCATGGTCCCACTTTTTAATTTTGCTTCGGTAATAAGCAAGCCTGATGCCATCCCACTGATTAGTCGATTTCTGCGCGGAAACTGAAATGGTTTTGGCTCCGTGCCCAAGACAAATTCACTGATTAATAAACCGCGTTCTCGAATCTCGCTATACAGCTTTTGATGTCTCTTGGGATACACAATGTCTATACCGTTACCCAAGACGGCAATAGTGGCAATATCACTGGCAAGTGATACCCGATGACAAATTGCATCAACACCAAGAGCCAGTCCGCTCACGGTTACAATATCGGTGAAGGCAAGGGGTGGCAATAACGTGTTTAACGCATCGTAGGCATATTGTGTTGGCGCACGCGTGCCAACGACAGCAAGTTTAGGGCGAAACAGCAGATCAAGACGGCCTTCACAAAAAATCACTAATGGCGGAGATAGTGTTTGCCGCAGGGCCTCAGGGTATTGGCTGGATTCATAGCAAACGATTGCTCTGCTATTTGAGGCTGCTCGCCACTCTAGTGCGCGTTGAACAACATTTTCAGTTTTTGAGCATTTTCCCTTTAGGATATTGATTTGTTCGGCGGTCCAAGCTTGGTCTAGGAGTGTTTTTTGAGAACAGTGATGCAGATGAGGAAAGTTACAGTTTCGATTCTTTCGAAGTTTATCAAGTGTCTTAAAGCCAATCCCTGGTATCAAATGTAACCGCAAGTAGTGAGCAGTTTCGTTAATGTCCATATTTCATTTTTCCTTCCTTGGATGATTGTGTTACGGGTTTCCGATGATTTCTCCGCCTTTGAGGTGGGTAATTGATTCGGTGATTAGTGCATAACTTCCTTTTTCAAACGCCCTTACGACGACAAGTTCTCCTACCTTGTACGCTGGTTGTTCGATGATAGTTGGGAAATTAGTTAACTCATACAGCTTTGCTTTGAGATCATTACTCTCTTCTTTTTCAAATACCTCGATGTCCACACCTTTTTCATAGATACCAAATACAGTCCCCGGCGAGACGTTATTTGAACCAAGATTTATGATCACGACGTCAAGCCTGCCTGAGAGGTTGTTACCGTTGATGTTTTGCACCAACTCTCCGCGAACACCTTCTGCCGCTTTAAGTTCTATATCGCTTGCTTCAACTTCGTAATGCGGGGCAATCTTGTCGCCTTTTTGTGCTTCTAACTTACTTGAAGTAACTTCGATAACCTTTTTTTCGTTTACCGTGCTAAGCCTTAACTTTGCATCGGCAATTTTGTCCACTTGAAGACCAAGTGAATTACCTGCGCTATCGACTATTTCTCGTTGACGTCTAACGATGTCATATTCATCTTTATTACCACTGAGCTTTTCAGATAATAGATAATCTGTGCGTACGAAGCGCGGCGTACCAGCACGGTCCCCATATACTGAGGGCAAGCTATCGTAAGTTTCTGGTAACATCATCTGATCGTCACCAATGTACGGTGAAACAAGTTCCCATGGCAACACGTCAATTGGTTCAGGTTTTACGGTAAGTGTTTCGTCAGGTGTCATTACAAGACTGCCTTTCTCTCTCACGACTTCTAGCACGGGAACGCCGTTCTCCCAACGCAAACGCAGCATGTCACCAGGATAGATCAAATGTGGGTTTTCTATTTGTGTATTGTTGCGCCAAAGTTCGGGCCACAACCAAGGCTGCTCAAGAAATAGGCTTGAAATATCCCAAAGCGTATCGCCTTTTTTAACCACATAATTTTTTGGCGCGTCGTCTCTGATATTTATTACATCAGCCAATGCTGAACCTAAATTCGCGAATGCAAAAGCCGCAACGGCTACTGCGCTGATAAGGCGTTTGCTAATTTTGTGCACCATAGTCGACCTTATAATCATTCAGTAATTCGATTTAACTAAATTAGACGTGTTGTATAATAATCAGTTATCGGTTTACTTTCGGTTTTGTTGACCGTTTTCTTGAAAACCACAAGAATATAGCCATTACTTAAGGTGTGTAGATACATATTGTGGCTTTACCGTATAATTATTTATACCGACTTAAAGAGTGATTTTATGGCGATTTTAGATGTACTGACATTTCCTGACGAACGACTAAGGACCAAGGCAGCTCCGGTGAGTGAAGTCAACGACGAAATTCGTCAGTTAATTGACAACATGTTTGAAACGATGAAAGCAGAAAAAGGCATCGGGCTTGCGGCGACGCAGGTAAATGTGCATAAGCGCGTCGTGGTTATGGACGTCTCTGAGGAACAAAATGAGCCTAGAGTATTCATTAATCCAACAATCACAGGAAAAGATGGCGTTACAGTGAGCGAAGAGGGGTGTTTATCCGTTCCAGGCAATTATGCGAAAATCGATCGCGCGGAATCAATCGTTGTAAAAGCTCTTGATAAAGATGGTCAATCTTTCGATTTAGCAGCCGATGGGCTTCTTGCTATTTGCATACAACACGAGTTGGATCACCTGGACGGCAAGCTTTTTGTCGATTACTTATCGCCGCTAAAGCGTCAACGCATCCGCAAAAAATTAGAAAAAGAAGCCCGTTTAGCTGAAAAATAGGGACGCGAATTGAAGATAATTTTTGCTGGCACGCCCGACTTTGCTGCCGCTCACCTACAGTCGTTAATAGATGCAAAATTCGATATTGTCGCGACATACACTCAACCTGATAGACCCGCAGGTAGAGGAAAAAAGCTTACACCCAGCGCTGTTAAGAAATTAGCAATACAACACAATATTCCAGTTGAACAACCGCTGAATTTCAAAAATGACGATGCTATAGAAATACTTGCAAGTTACAACGCTGATGTGATGATCGTTGTCGCATATGGTTTGATACTCCCCAAAAATGTACTGCAAACCCCTCGTTTTGGTTGTCTTAATGTTCATGGCTCAATTCTACCTAAGTGGCGTGGAGCAGCGCCTATTCAAAGAAGTCTGTGGGCAGGTAATGACGAGACTGGCGTTACGATAATGCAAATGGACGAAGGCTTAGATACAGGTGACATATTGTCTATCGAGCGTATTGCCATAACACCAGATGATACGAGTGCAACGCTATATCGAAAGCTGGCTGAAATAGGCCCTCAAGCACTCATCACTACGTTAAACAAACTCGATTCAATCACTCCAATAAAGCAAGATGACGAGCAGGCCACATACGCAAAAAAATTAAGTAAAGAAGAAGCCAAGTTAGATTGGGACTTGAGTGCAACGCAACTCGAACGCAATGTGCGTGCATTTAATCCATGGCCTGTCGCTTGGTTTTCGTGGAATGACAAAAATATAAAAGTTTGGGGGGCTACCGTTGTCGACAGTGAAGGCGAAAACGGTACCATTGTTGACTTTAGTAAGTTAGGACTCACTGTAACTTGTGGCAAAGGTGCATTGAGAATTACATCCTTTCAATTGCCCAACAAAAAACCGCAATCCGTAAACGACATCTACAATGGAAATTCAACGCTATTCACGTCGGGTGACAAATTGACTTGAAGGTGGCCAAACTAAATTTACCAAAGCATAGGCCTCAACTTCGTGCTGATGCCGCATGGGCTTTATATCAGGTTTTAGATAAAGGAAGATCGTCACAAGAAATACTTCCAACTTGCCTATCCAGATTTCAAGACGCAAAAGACAAGGCTTGGTTTCAAGAGTGTTTTTATGGTTGCTTGAGGGACGTCCCACTGTATCAACACTGGACCAACCATCTATTATCAAAACCTATCAACGAGAAGAACAGAATTGTCGAGCGGGTTATTATGGTTGGCTTGATGCAACTACATACAATGCGAACGCCCGATCACGCTGCCATATCGGAAACTGTCAATGCCGTTAAAATCATTGGAATGCCGAAATTTAGTGGCGTTATTAACGCTATACTGCGGCGATTTTTAAGAGACAATATTAGTCAAATACCCGTTGACATGCCACATGTACGATATGGCATGCCAAAATGGTTACTCAAACAGATTCAATCGGATTATCCTGATGACTGGGAAACGATCGCAATAAACAGCAACAGGCGCGCACCTATTTTTCTTCGCATCAACCGTATGGCTGTTAAACCTGAAGCATTCAAAAAAGCCCTTCAAGACGATGGTGTTGCGTTTGAAGAAATCACAGAGACTTGTATAAAGCTGGAGCAAACTACTAATATTGTTGACCTTCCTGGATATGAAGAGGGTGCTTTTAGCGTCCAGGATCAGGCTGCTCAGCATGCAGCAATGCTGCTAGACGCTCAGGAAAATGATCTAGTTTTAGATTGCTGCGCTGCGCCCGGCGGAAAAGCCAGCGCTATCTATGAACGCACTCCAACGTTGGCTAAACTCATCGCACTAGATAACAATGATAATCGCATCTCTCGTATGAAAGAAAACTTTCTCCGCCTCAAGCACCAGGATGCAAGGATTGAGATGGTTTTGGATGACGCGAGCAAACTGGATTGCATTGATAAAGACATTGCTTTTAATCGAATACTCCTCGATGCACCATGCTCAGCTACTGGCATCATTCGTCGTCACCCTGATATCAAATGGCTGCGCAAACGCACCGATATTGACGCTTTAGTCATTTTGCAAAAGAAAATCCTTGAACTTGCGTGGCAAAGACTAAAAGAAGGGGGTACATTACTGTATGCAACATGCTCTATTCTTCATGACGAAAACGTTGCTCAAATTCAACAGTTTTTGAAAGAACATGATAATGCTCAGTGGATTAGGATCCGTCCAAAGGAATCAATACAACAACCTGGATGGCAAATTCTACCAGGTGAAAACGATATGGATGGTTTTTATTACGCAAAATTAAAAAAGCTTGATAGTGAAAGTCCTATAACCGAGCCTGTATAAGAGATATGTACCCAATGAGTTAAAAAACCAGACACGCGATTTTTATACGTAGCACACGATGAAGATAATAATTATAGGGGCCGGCCAAGTCGGAGGCACATTAGCCGAAAACCTGGTAGGCGAACAAAACGAGATTACTATCGTTGATTCCGATAGGAATGTCCTAGAGAACCTGCAGAATCGTTTAGACCTTCAGGTGGTTTGCGGTATCGGTTCACATCCTGATATTCTCAAAAAAGCCGGAGCAGAAGACGCGGATATGATCATTGCCGTCACGGATAGTGACGAGAGCAATATGATGGCATGTCAGGTGGCGTACACGCTTTACAAAACACCCACTAAGATAGCTCGCGTAAGGTCAGAACAGTACATAATTTATCAAGACCTGCTCTATAAACATAAAGATATTCCCGTTGATCATCTCATCGCGCCAGAGCAGCTTGTCACAACGGCGATAAAAAGACTAATAGATTACCCTGGCGCACTGCAAGTTGTCGAATTTGCCAGCGGTAGAGCAAGTCTCGTTGCTGTAAAAGCCTACTATGGTGGATTACTCGTTGGACATGCTTTATCTGCGCTAAGACAACACATTCCAAATGCTGAGACACGCGTTGCGGCAATTTATCGACGTGGACGCCCTATCAGACCACTGGGGTCTACTGTAATAGAAGCAGATGATGAAGTTTTCTTTATTGCAGACACAAAACACATACGCACCGTAATGAGTGAGCTGCAAAAACTTGAGGCCAGCTATAAGCGAATCATGATTGCAGGAGGCGGACTTATAGGCGCTGGACTAGCTAAACGCCTAGAGAACAACCACAACGTCAAACTGATTGAATATGATGCAAAACGCGCTGACTATTTATCTACAATATTAAATGAAACCATTGTATTTCAAGGTGACGCCAGTGATGCAACGCTTCTCGGTGACGAAAACGTAGAGCAGATTGACGCGTTTATCGCAGTTACCAACGATGATGAAGCGAATATCATGTCAGCGATGTTGGCAAAACGTATGGGCGCTCAAAAAGCGATGGTGCTTATCCAGCGCAGTGCCTATGTTGATCTGGTGCAAGGCGGCGATATCGATATTGCTTTTTCTCCGCAGCAAGCAACCATCTCTGCGCTGCTGACACATGTCAGAAGAGGCGACATTGTCAACGTTTATTCATTAAGAAGAGGCGCTGCAGAAGCCATTGAGGCGATTGCGCACGGCGACGAAAATACTTCAAAAGTCATCGGCAAACAAATTCAAGACATAAAACTGCCACCGGGCACGACTATCGGTGCTATTGTGCGTGATGAATTGGTTATCATTGCACACAGCGACACCGTCATATTGTCAAACGATCACGTGATCATGTTCCTAGTGGACAAAAAATACATCAGAGACGTTGAAAAGCTATTCCAACCCTCTGCATTGTTCTTTGGTTAGCCTTTAAGTAGCAATGTTTTCTTGATTAACTGCGCCAAAACGTTGGGCTAAATAGAACCAGCAAAGAAAACACCTCCAATCGACCAAACAACATTGCCAATACCAGTAACCATTTTGCTGCATCAGACACGGATGCATAAGTACCTGCAACACTGCCTAAACCCGGACCAAGATTATTCAGCGTTGCTGCTGTTGCTGAGAAAGCGGTGATGTCATCAAGACCTGTGGCAATCAATCCGATCATAATAAACACAAATACAATTGCATAAGCGGCAAAAAAGCCCCAAACGGCTTCAACGACACGACCCGGCATTGCGCGCTCTCCCAATTTAACAGCATAGACCGCCTTTGGATGAATCAATCGGTCGATTTCGCGCTTTCCTTGTAAAAACAACAACAATACGCGAATCACTTTCAAGCCACCTCCTGTTGAACCGGCACAACCACCGATAAAACTAGCGAAAATGAGGATGATGGGTAAGAACGCTGGCCAAGCTGAAAAGTCAGTCGTCGCAAAGCCAGCAGTTGTACTTATCGAAACAGCTTGAATCAATGCTTGACTAAAAGATTTGCCATAAGTGTCATAAACCTGAAAATTAATCAGTACAATAAAGCAAACTAACACCAATGCAAATTGAATAGTGAAGAAGGCTCTACACTCAGGATCTTTAAAGTAGTTTTTGATACTACGACCGCTGACCGCAGAGTAATGAAGCGCAAAATTCAATGCTGCGATCCACAGAAAGATCACACAAACGACATTAACCGCAACACTATCGAAATGCCCCAGACTTGCATCATAGTTAGAAAATCCACCTATAGCGATGGTCGAAAATGCATGATTAACCGCATCAAAAGCATTCATCCCAGCCAGCCAATAAGCGAAGCTGCAAGCGATAGTCAATGACAAATAGATATACCAAAGATGCTTTGCGGTATCCGCAATACGCGGGGTCATTTTTGAGTCTTTTACTGGTCCAGGTGTTTCTGCTCGATACAACTGCATTCCTCCGACGCCTAAAATTGGAAGAATTGCGACTGCTAGAACAATGATCCCCATACCGCCCAACCATTGCAACTGTTGACGATAAAACTGCACTGCTTTAGGCAAGAATTCAATACCCTCAATGACAGTTGCCCCTGTCGTCGTTAGTCCAGAAAACGATTCAAAAACAGCGTCAGTGATCGTCATTTGAGGCTGCTCCAGGAGTGCGAATGGTATTGCACCAAAACTCGCCAAAACTGTCCAAAACAGAACAACAATCAGGAAACCTTCTTTGGCTCTTAAATCATCTCTCGCATGACGATGTGGATACCAGAAAGCCAATCCAGTTAGCAGTGAAAGGAAAAACGCGGCGACAAAGGCAAGACCTGCACCATCCTGATATATAAGGGAAATAAGTGCAGGTGGCAACATTGTTACACTAAACAACGCTACCAATAACCCTAGGATTCTTATTATCGCACGATATTGCAAAGGTTCGCCCTCTGATTCTTGTGTATTTTTATATTAAAAACCGTGTGAATGTCGACAAATGATTTTCAATTATTGTTGGGATCTTTTTCTCAGAATAAGTGTATAACAAACAGACAAGCTAAGTGCCAATAGAGATGTTGTCTTTATAACTTATTGACTAAAAAAGATAAAAAAAAAATTTAATTTTAATACTTGGCATATGTTGAATTTGTGTTACTTTAATAAGACTAAAGTCACACAGTTGCTTTAGTTTCTCGGTAATAATAAAAGAAATAAAACACACACATAGCGATACGGATACCTAGTACAAACCTGATTTGGATCCCCTCCTAGTTGATATACTTTCTTCGTTTAGAGGAAGGTAGAGTTTTTGTGCAAAAATGATTTATGTCAACAGAGTTATCCACAGGTACGACTTGTTGGTTTTTAAAAAATAACATATAAATTCAATAAGATAATTATATCAACGAAAAAGGTCTTGCAAATTATGCACAACGGAGATAATGCACCTTTGATACTAGTTGATGGTTCTTCATATCTGTTTAGAGCATTTCATGGACTGCCCCCACTAACAAATTCAAAAGGCCAAGACACTGGCGCCATATATGGCGTTATAAACATGCTTAAAAGTTTGGTTAAAGAATACAGTCCATCTCACGTTGCCGTCGTATTTGATGCAAAAGGAAAGACCTTTAGAGATGATATCTTTCCTGAATACAAAGCAAACCGCCCGCCAATGCCAGTTGAGCTGTCATCTCAAATCGCACCTCTGCATGAAATTGTCGAAGCGATGGGATTTACGCTTGTCATTGAACCAAAAGTAGAGGCAGACGATGTGATTGGCACCATCGCGAAAAAAGCCAGTGAGCAAGGACAGCACTGCATCATTAGTACAGGCGATAAAGACATGGCTCAACTCGTCAATGAGCATGTCACGCTTATAAATACGATGACGAGAACGACACTAGATGTAGCTGGCGTTGAAGAAAAGTTTGGAGTGGCGCCTGACCTGATCATCGATTTTCTCGCATTGAAAGGTGACAAAGTTGATAACATCCCTGGGGTGCCCAGTGTTGGAGACAAATCAGCCGTCGCAATGCTCAACGGTATTGGCGGAATTCATGAAATTTACAACAATCTAGAAAAAATCACTGCACTTTCTTTTCGCGGATCTAAATCGATGGCCGCGAAGATGGAAGAACATAAAGAACAAGCATTGCTGAGCTATAAGCTTGCCACGATCGTGACAGATCTGAACTTGACGCTGACGAAGGATGACTTTCTTTTAAAAACTCCTGACAAGGCCAAACTGAAAAAGCTTTTTGCTGAATTTGAATTTAAAAAATGGCTTGCGGAAGTTAGCGACAATACGGAATCCTATTTCGCTGAGGACTCAAAGGATGATGCAACGGGTGACACACTCGATGATGTTCACGATTTTAAAAAAGGCGACTATCAAACAGTTTTAACGTCCGAAGCATTTGATGATTTGGTTAGTATACTATCTGCTGAAGAACTCATCGCTGTGGATACAGAAACCACTAGCCTTAACTACATGCAAGCGGAATTGGTAGGATTTTGCTTCGCTATCCCTTCAGGGAAAGCATGGTATGTGCCCGTTGCGCATGATTACCCCGATGCACCTGAACAACTCGAACGCAACTATGTATTAGATAGAGTTAAACCGCTATTGGAATCAAACACCCCCAAAAAAGTAGGCCAACACATTAAGTATGACCAGAACGTGCTTGCAAATTATGGTGTATCCATCAATGGAATCGCAAATGACACAATGCTTGCATCCTATGTATTGAATAGTACTGCTACGCGACATGACATGGACAGTCTGGCACTCAAATACCTCGGTCATAAATGTATAAGCTTTGAAGAGGTTGCTGGAAAGGGCGCCAAACAACTCACCTTCAATCAAGTGCCTCTTGAAGTTGCGTCAGATTATGCAGCTGAAGATGCAGAGGTAACATTGGCACTTCACGATAAACTGACCTCACTGCTCATAGCGCAAGATAATTTAATTGACGTTTTAAAAGAGATTGAACTACCGGTTTCCAATATACTTGCAAAAATGGAACAAACCGGTGTGCTAATAGATTCACAAAAACTCAATCAGCAAAGTCAGGATTTGGCGACCGAAATCCTAAGGCTTGAAAAACAGGTACATGAACTCTCAGGTGAAAGCTTCAATTTAGGCTCGACAAAGCAATTGCAACGCATCTTGTTTGAAAAAATGTCATTACCTGTAATTAAAAAGACGCCCAAAGGTGCACCATCAACTTCGGAAGAAGTGCTTCAAGAATTAAGCAATGACTATGAATTGCCAGCATTGATTATGCAGTATCGGGGTTTGAGCAAACTAAAAAATACATACACTGACAAGCTACCTCTGATGATCGACCCGAAATCGGGTAGAGTGCATACGTCCTATCACCAAGCCGTTGCCGCTACTGGTAGGTTGTCCTCTAGTGATCCCAATTTGCAGAACATCCCAATTCGCTCTGCTGAAGGTAGACAAATTCGTACCGCCTTTGTCCCACGACCTGGGTACAAGATTGTTGCTGCTGATTATAGCCAAATTGAGCTGCGGATTATGGCGCACTTAAGCAAAGACGCAGGCTTACTCGATGCATTTAAGCGCGGTGAAGATATACACAAAGCCACCGCGGCAGAAATCTTCAACGTTCCGGCAAGCGACGTTACACCTGATCAGAGACGGTCAGCTAAAGCGATAAATTTTGGTCTAATATATGGAATGAGTGCTTTTGGTCTGTCTCGACAGCTGAATATTCCAAGAAGTGATGCGCAATCATACATGAACGTATATTTTGAACGTTACCCTGGCGTCAAAAAATACATGGAATCCACCAGAGTAGACGCTAAAGAAACAGGGTATGTAAGTACTGTGTTTGGCCGTCGCCTCTATCTACCCGACATAAATGCAAGTAATGGCGCTCGACGCGCGGGTGCAGAACGCGCAGCAATAAACGCCCCAATGCAAGGTACTGCCGCTGATATTATCAAAATTGCAATGATAAACGTCGCACAATGGATTGATAGCCTTCCTAATGAAGATGAGGTTTATATGATAATGCAGGTGCATGATGAATTGGTTTTTGAAATAAAGGAATCAATGGTTGAGCCTCATACCGCTAAGGTGGTTACTCTGATGGAAACTGCGGTTGAATTGTCAGTACCACTTATTGTTGAAGCAGGGGTAGGCAGTAACTGGGATGAGGCACATTGACGTGCTTCGCGACCACTCTGAATAAATGTTTAACAAGAATCGCCAAATTCATTGAACTTATTGAAAATGAAACACTCTTATAGTTGAATGTGTTGTTCTCCCTGAGTGGTTGACCCCGGATGTCATTTTTCGGGGTCTTCTTTTTTCAAATCAAACCAGCTGTCTAACACTCGCTCAACACAGTCTAACCCCATCCCATTAAGCGCTGAAAATGCATATACCTGAACATCACCCTGAAACGCCAAGGCTGCTTCTCTTACCATCATCAACTGCTGCTTGCGTTTCCCAGATTTTAGCTTATCTGCTTTCGTCAGAAGTAATAGCACGGGGATTTGCGCATTTACTGCCCAAAATACCAGCTCTTGATCAAGGTCTTTAAGTGGGTGCCTGATATCCATTAGTACCACCAGACCGCCAAGACATTCCCGTTTCTGTAGGTATTCTGCAAGCGCTTTTTGCCACTTCTTTTTCATCTCCAACGGGACTTTTGCATAGCCATATCCAGGCAAATCTATCAAACGTCGCTTACTATCTATCTCAAAGACATTAATTAACTGAGTGCGACCAGGTGTCTTGCTTGTCCTGGCGAGGTTGTTTTGGTGAGTGATTTTATTTAATGCGCTTGACTTGCCTGCGTTTGACCGACCGGCAAAAGCGACCTCAACACCTTCAAATGGTTTAAGCACACCAATGTCCGGTGCGCTAATAAGAAATTTCGCGTTTCGGTAGTAAGACATACGTAATTTTTCTTTCTATTGTAACAAGAAGAGTCAGTGTAGATTGACATAAATCATCGCATTTACATTGTTAAATCCATAGTATTATTAAGGAGATGTTTTTTTAAGCATTTATTTGTGTAAAATATCAGCCCGTTATCGACCACGGTCACTCGAGGCGTTTCTTCAAAGAGAGCATTTATGAAAAAGATATCCATGGTACTCGGACTAATTATCTGCAGCATGCAAGCTATTGCAATCGACGGCGATCCGGAAGCAGGCAAGGCGAAATCAGCTACTTGCGCAGCGTGCCACGGCCCAGATGGCAATAGTGCAATAACAATGAACCCCAAATTAGCCGGACAACATGCTGGTTACCTTTATAAGCAGCTAACAGAATTCAAATTGGCCATGACAACAGGTGGCGAAGAAGGAAGAAGTAATGGCGTCATGGGCGGTATGGTAATGCCATTATCTGACCAAGACAAAAAAGACTTAGCCGCTTACTATGCGAGCCAAGACCTTAAAATTGGCGAAACGCCAGAAGACGCCATCGAGCGAGGAGAGGCTTTATATAGAGGTGGTGATGAAAGTAGAGGCATCACGGCTTGTACTGCATGCCACGGTCCTGATGGTAACGGAATGAATCTCGCTGGATTCCCAGTTATTGGTGGTCAACACAAAGATTATACAAAGATTCAACTAGAGGCATTTCGCTCTGGTCAACGTGCTAACGATTTAAATGGCATGATGAGAGACATTGCATCCAAGCTTACAGATGAAGACATTGAAGTGTTGTCCTCGTACCTGTCAGGCCTCTATTAGACGAAAGTTGTGAATTTATTGTGAAATGCAAATATTTAAGGATTATGCACCTTTTTCGCAAATAAACCTTGATAAAATCAAAGTTTGTGAGTAATATCAGAAAACATAAGAAAGAGTAACGGAATACCTCGAATAAAGTTGTTTGATTAGCTAATAATAATAAAAAGGTAGTCATCACTGAATTGCACATGAAGTGTTTAACGGGAGAGGTGTCATTAGACACTAATTAGTACAAGGTGATAATCTTCGGATTATCACCTTTTTCTTTTTGCATAAGACGAAAATTCTAATTTCACACCATTTAAAGCAATGCCTCGAGCTAAAAAGACAAGAAAGATTGGGAAAATAGGCGTTAGCAAAGAAAACAGTGCTAAACTGCCTAAAAACCAAATTAAGAGAAAATCTCACAAAGGGAAAAAGCCCGGAAATCGGCAGCACAAAGCCCTCGAAAACGGAATAATTCCAAAGACTTCAACGAGATTAGATGTACGAAAAGGCAGTAAAGTCAAAATTGATTTAAACAAGTACAAAAGTATCCACGAATCGCACACAGATGAAATCACAGATTTAAATACCGAATTAAGCACTATAGAAAATGACGAGAAGTTGGATCAGTTGTTAACCTTGGCCGAAACCCGTGAATTATCTCCAACTGAACAACGCTACGTTGATGAAAGAATCAATAGACATAAAGTGCTCTGCGACCTTCTCGGTATAGCCATAGAAGAAGGTATTGATTCTGATCCCTATTCACACTTAGACGCAATAAATAAAGAAGACTTCAACGATTAGGGATAGACAGGATTTTATATGAGTGTTTGGATTTTTGCTGGGATTGCAGCTGTCATAGTTTCTGGACTTGGTGTTTATGCAGGTAGGTTACTGTACCTATTACGCGCTCAAAACCAACGCCAGAAACGCACACGAAGCAAGCGTATTCA